>SBBH01000109.1 GCA_005239795.1 Planctomycetales bacterium | reverse complement strand
GGGCAGGGGCGGCCGAGGGGGCGGTTGACGCCGCCAATCTCTTGAAGCCGGCCTTGGCGCGCGGGGAACTGCGCTGCGTGGGGGCGACGACACTGGATGAATACCGCGAGCATATCGAGAAGGATCCGGCGCTGGAGCGGCGCTTCCAGCCCGTCTACGTGGCGGAGCCTTCGGTCGAGGACACGATCTCCATCCTGCGGGGCTTGAAGGAGCGCTATGAGGTCTATCACAAGGTCAAGATCAAGGACTCAGGCCTAGTGGCCGCGGCGAAGCTCTCGAAGCGCTACATCACGGAGCGGTTCCTCCCAGACAAGGCGATCGATCTGGTGGACGAGGCGGCGAGCCGCCTGGCGATGGAGCTCGAGAGCGTTCCCCAAGAGATCGACCAGGTGGAGCGCCGAATGGTCCAACTCAAAGTAGCCGCCAAACAGCTTGCCGACGAGACCGAGCCGCACGCCAAGGAGAGATTGTTTGAGATCGAAAAAGAGATTCTCGATCTTGAGAAGAAGCGCCAGGACCTGCGCCGGCAGTGGGAGCTGGAAAAAAGCGGCCTGGGAGACGTGCAGGCCCTGCGCGAGAAGCTCGCGAAGTCGCAGGCAGCCTACGATCGCCTCTGGGCCGAGATTCGGAAATCACAGAGTGCCGGGCGAGTCCCGCCGGAGGAGAAGTTCCGGGAGCTAGCGACGATCGACGCCGAGCGCAAGGGGTTCGAAAAGAGCCTGGCGGCCTCCGAATCGGCCGCTGGCGGAGAGGCCGCCAGACATGCGACGCTCCTCAAGCGCGAGGTCGACCAGGAGGAGATCGCGGAGGTGGTGAGCGCCTGGACGGGGGTCCCGGCGAGCCGCATGCTCGAGACCGAGCGCGAAAAACTCCTCTCCATGGAAAAGCGGATCGGCGAGCGCCTCGTGGGGCAGAAGGAGGCGGTGGCGGCGGTCGCCGACGCGGTGCGCCGGGCGCGCGCGGGGTTGCAGGATCCGCGCCGGCCCATCGGAAGCTTCATCTTCCTGGGGCCCACCGGCGTCGGGAAGACGGAGCTTTCAAAAGCGCTCGCGGAGTTCCTTTTCGACGACGAGCAAGCGATGGTCCGGATCGACATGAGCGAGTTCATGGAGAAGCACTCGGTGGCGCGCTTGATCGGCGCCCCGCCGGGATATGTCGGCTACGAGGAGGGGGGGCGGCTCACCGAGGCGGTGCGGCGCCGGCCTTATGCCGTCATCCTCTTAGACGAAATCGAAAAGGCGCACCGAGATGTTTTCAACGTGCTCTTGCAGGTCCTGGACGACGGGCGGCTCACCGACGGCCAAGGGCGCACGGTCGATTTCACGAACGCGGTGGTGATTATGACCTCCAACATCGCCAGCGCTGTCATCCAGGAGCTTGCCGGACGCGAAAACGAGAAGCGGATGCGCGAGAAAGTGATGGAGGCCTTGAAGGCCGAGTTCCTGCCGGAGTTTTTGAACCGCGTCGACGAGGTGATCATCTTCCATCCCTTGGGGAAGGAAGAGCTCGCCCGGATCGTCGAGATCCAGGTGGCGCGCCTGGAGAAGCAGATGGCCGAGGCGGGGCTCATGCTCGAGCTGACCGCCGGCGCCTCTCTGGCCGTCGCTGAGGAGGGGTACGACCCGGTCTACGGCGCGCGCCCGCTGAAACGCGTGATCCAGAACCGGATCGCGAACCCCCTGGCCTCGGAAATCCTCCAGGGGAAGCACAAGCCGGGCGCGCGCGTGCGGATCGACTATGTCTCCGGGCAGTTCACCTTTGAGAGCGCCTTAGAGAAATCCGCCGCAAAAAAGACGGCTTCTTCCCGAAAATAAAAAAAACTCCCCCGCCCCTTTCCGAGGCAGGGGAGTTGGTGGGGTCCCTGTTCAATGGGGGGAGGGATCTATGATGAAGTAAGCGGCTCCTGTATCAAATCCTGCGGGGCCATCGCTGTAGGGAGCCCCGACAACAAGATCGGGCATCACCCCCCCACTGTTTGTATTAAAAAATCCCCCCGCAATGGAGAATCCAAAAATATCGTTGGATTTTTCACCGTACCATTTGTTGAAAAGGATGCCTTTGTGTCCGGAGAACAGGGTCACGGAACCCACATTGGGGATGCCAGAGGGGCTGTCTTCCAATCGCGCTGCGACAGCCAAATCCGGATACCCGTCTCTGTCGACATCGCCGATTCCCGCGACACAACTGCCGAAGTGTCCGAAGTCCTCTTTTCCTAACCACGAATGCAGTACGGTGCCGGTGGCTCCCGAGTAAATGGTGGCCTTCCCACGCTCCTGACCGCCGGCATTTTCGCGCATCGAACCGACGAAGAGATCGACAGTGCCGTCTTGATCCACATCCCCAGCGCTTGCGACGGAATTCCCCAGTCCCTCTGTGCCAATTCCCGTGATGGCTCTATAGAACGAGCCGGCCGGTCCAAGGAAAATATAGGCTTTGCCGCGGTTGTTGGTGCTGACCTTGCCCCCTCAAACTGGTCCAGGGAATTGGTAGGCTGGGCCGGGAAGGAGGGGTGGGATGAAGAAGCGGAAGACGGCCGAGCAGATCGTGG
>SBBH01000128.1 GCA_005239795.1 Planctomycetales bacterium | reverse complement strand
GGGTCGGCCTGAAATTTCCTCATTTCTCCTTATCGGCCGGGCCAGCCGGGGTCGTTCAAGCGGGCCGCTGCCGCGAGCGCCTGGGCGGCGGCGCGCAGTTCCAGGTCCGCCTCATGGCGCAGGATCCGGTCGAGGTAGGCGGCCGCTTCGGGAAGGCGCTTTTGGGCAAGGACCGCCTCGGCACGGGAGAGAAGGTCACGGCCCGTCCAGGAGGCAAAAACCGCAAAAGGCATGCGCTCGAGATCCGCCGCCCGGCGGTGCTTTTCTGAAAGCCTCGCCGCTTCGCGGAGGATTTTGGCTTCCTCGGCGCTCTCTTCCTTGAGCCCCGCGTAGGCGCGTTCAACAGTTTCGGCCAGGGTCTCCCAGACGACCTCGGGCGGATGCAGCCGCACCAGGCGCATCGAGGCGTAGGGCCAGTTGACGCACGCCGGCGGCGGGGAATACACCCCTCCGCGGGAGACGAAGAATGCGCGGTAGTCCAAGAAAGCCCGGGCGTAGGCGACGCAGGCGTTCCACCAGAAGGCGTGCGCCGCGTCGAGATCCCCCGCCTCCAGGGCCCGGTGCATTGCGCCGACAGACTCGGCCGCCTGAGCGTGCGCCTCGAGCCGCCCCCGGTGGTCGGGAATCCCCTCGCCGGAATCCCAGCTCCCCTCCCCCAACCGAACGTCCCAGGCCTCGATCCCCGCGAGAAGTTTTTCCCTCTCTTCGCCGGGAGCGTCGGTTTCTCGCGCCCAGGCTTCCCAGACATGCGGGATCATCGTGGCGGGCGGCGCCTCACCCCGCCCGAGTTCCTGCATCCTCTCGAAATGGACAATCGCCTCCCAAAACGGCTCCTCCCCGAGCTCCAAGCGCGTTCGGTCTCCCCAAACCGCTCCCGCCGGGTCCTGGTATGGTGTGCACTTCCTCAAGTAGGTCCAGGCGAGGTCGCGGTGAAGCTTCCAGAGTTTGGGGTGGCCGGTGTTTCGACCAATCCCCTCCTTCATGCGAAGGATTCCGGCGCGGATCCAGGGCCAGGCCGCCTCCGGCCTCTCGCGAAACTGCGCCGCGGCGTTGAAGGCCAAGGCCCATCCCGTGGCGCTCCACATTTCGACGAAGTGCGGCTGTAGACTGCCCATCGGCGCCAAGTACAGCGGCAGGCGGTAGAGCTGCTCGCGGTCCTCGGCGAAGAGCGCCAGCGACTTGTACCACAAATAATCAACGTAGATCCCGCGGGCGTTTCCTAAAAGCGCCAGGGCCGTCGCGTCGGCGCCGCCCGCCAAGAGCCGCTCGGGAGCAAGACCCAGCACCGCGGCGCTCTCACGAAGCGCCACCCGGCTTCCCCCCGCCGCCAAAAAAAGACAGGCGATCGCAAGGAGACTGCGCCGGGTAGTCACGGCAGACTCCTCTGTGTGAGCGCAAAAACCCCCAGGAGTCCCAACGCCAGGAGGTAGGGGGCGATCTTTCCCGCGAAACACAGGATTTCTCGGGGTGGCGTAAGCCGCCCTTCTCCCAGGCGCCTTGCAGAGTCGAGCGCTTGCATGTCGGGGATCGCGATCTTGAGCACCGGAATCGCGCGGCGGGCCACAGCTTGGGCAACTCGGAGAAGCTTCTCAGAAAAAGAAGGGGTTTCTTCCATCCCAGGTTCATACGCGTCCCCGTGGGCGCGGTGGACATGGTAGATCGTCGGGACGAAGGTCTGCGCGAAGGCCGCCGGCTCCAGGGCCGCCGGGAGCATTTTGAGGAACGCATGGGCGTTGGCCGCGAGCGCAAAAACAGCGGCCGCCGCGAGCGCCACCGGGAATGAGCAAAAACTGGACAGACAGACCGCGACCGTCGCCACCAGGAGGAGTTCGATGCCGATCAGGGCTGCGTCTCCCGCCCAGAGGAGCGCCCATGAAAGGGAACGAGCATCCTGGGTGCACACCAGAAGATGCCCCTCGGCTCCGACAAGCCCGGCCAGGGGATATTCCGGAGGAGCTTCAAGTCTTAGCTCAAGCCCGCCGGAACGCTGTCCGGCCGCGAGCTCCGGCGGGAGATCGAAAGAGACCAGCCGTTTTCCGGCGGCGAGTTTCTGCGATCCCGCCGCCTCGGGGCCGTCCGGCAAGCATCTCCAGGTCACACGGAGCATGGGCTCGTCGTAGGGATTGTTGAGAAACCGCACGCGGCAGGAGACTTCTTTGAGAAATCCCGCGGGAGGGGTCCACTGGAGGGAGACGACATTCCCGCCCCGGCGCAGCCGAGGCTCTTCGGCCAAGACGCGGTGCGTCGCCATGGCGCCCCAGGAGGCGCTCGCAGTTCCCAGGACCGCGAACCCTACGAGAAGCGCCGCACTCAAGAACGCCGCGGCCAGGCACCACCCGCCCAGGAGCCGGCCCGCGAAATAGGCTCCCCCGCGCACGGGTTTGGTGAAGACCGTATAGAGAAGGCGGGATTTCAAATCGCCGGGGATCCCGCGGGTAACGCCGGCGAGCACAAACAACATCCCGAAGACGAGCGTCGTCCCGTGCAGAACCGATGCGACGGCGGCCGAGCGCGCTTCCGGAGCGATGTCGCGCGTCGCCAGGAGGGCAAGAGCCGCCGCCGCGCCGTAGAGCCCCAGAATCCACGCCAGGCGCGACCGGGCCGCCTCGAGACAAGAGAGCCTTGCGCAAGCGCGAACGCCGTCAAGCATTGATGTTGGGTGTTTGCCGTTTGGTGTTTGCTGTTGGCTGTTGGCTGTTTGGTGTTTCCCCCGTGTGTCCGATCGCTTCTAAGAAAACCGCCTCAAGCGTCTTTCGGGGGGGGGGAGCGTCGACGAGGCGCCCTCCGCGTCCAGCAACAAAGGTTTTTAAGGCCTCGAGATCCGCCCGAGCCAGCCCTTCGATCTCGAGGAGCGTCCGGTGCGTCTCGGTCAAAAGATCGACGACCGCCCCCTGCCGCTTGAGGCATCCTCCCGCCAGAATCACGAGGCGGTCGCAAATCGACTCGAGATCGCTTAAAAGATGCGAGGAGACAATGACCGTCTTCCCGGCCTGCTTTAAGCACACGATCAGGTCCTTCACCTCGCGCGTCGCCAGCGGGTCCAGGCCCGAAGTGGGTTCGTCCAGCACCACCAGCTCCGGATCGTTGAGGAGCGCCTGCGCCAGGCCCACGCGGCGCGCCATCCCTTTGGAGTATTCGCGGATCGGCCTCTGGGCCGCGTCGGCGAGCCCTACCTGTGAAAGAAGCGCCTCGACCCTTTCGGCGCGCAGGCGTTTCCCCATCCGGTAGAGCCGCGCGTAGAAATCGAGCGCTTCGCGCCCCGTCATAAAACGCGGCAGGTACGATTCCTCCGGCAGGAATCCCACGCGCGCCCGGACGTCGACATCCGTCGGCGACCGCCCCCAGAGGCGGATTTGGCCAGCCGAGGGGCGCGCCAGGCCCATGAGGAGTTTTAGGGTCGTTGTTTTCCCGGAGCCGTTGGGGCCCACGAAGGCGAACACCTCTCCTGGGAAAACGGCGAAGTCGAGCGCCACGAGAGCGTGGATCGGCTCCTTCCAAAATCCCGTCCGGTACGATTTTGACAGCCCCCGGGCCTCGACGACCGGAAGCGGTCCGCTCATCGCGTCCAGGGACGCGGGCCGGGCCCAGCCCCCGGGCCGGATCCCCACTCGCCGGGGGCGTTTCCGGTCAGCGGTTTCTTGAGGGTCGAAAGCGGCGGCCGACGCTTCAAACGCCGCTTCTTCTCGCTCGGTTTCTCGTAGACGGAACAGCGCTTGATGTCCTTGGTGAGCCCTTCCTTCTCGCAGAGCTTCTTAAACCGCTTGATCATGACGCCGACCGGCTCGTTTTCTCTTTGCTTGACCTTAATCATAGAGACAACTTCCCTTTCTTGCGCAGTGCGCGGCTTTCCAAAGGCTCCTCGTCTTCCATCAAGATTCGATGCAGGCGCCGGAGCGCCTCGTTCTCGATCTGCCGGACCCGTTCCCGGGTCAGCCCCATCACCTCCCCGATCGCTTCCAGGGTCATGGGCGAGCGGTCCTCGAGGCCGTAGCGCAGCCTCAGGATCTCCGCCTCGCGCTTGTCGATGACCTGAAGCAGTTTGCTGATCTTTTCCTTTTCGTATTTCGAGAGGATCACGTCCTCGGGCTTCTTCGTCTTCTGGTCCTCGAAGACGTTGGTGAGCGCCCAGACGGCGTCCCCTCCCGAGAGCGACCCGGTCGCCCCCGCCGAGCGCATCGCCCGGCGGATGATCTCCATTCTCTGGGGAGAGATATCCAGCTGCTCGGCCACCTCGTCGAAAGAAGGCTCTCGGCCGTTGTAGCTGGTCATGCTGACGTGGGCGTTTTTCCAGCGGGCGATCATTTCGACCATGTAGGCCGGAATGCGGATCGTCTTCACGGAGTTAATAAGGGCCCGCCGGATCGCCTGCTTGATCCACCACGTGGCGTAGGTGGAGAAGCGCGTTCCGATCGTGTGGTCGTAGTTCTCGACGGCCTTGATGAGCCCTAGATTCCCTTCCTCAATGAGGTCGAGAAGCACGAGGCCTCGGTTCGCGTACCGTTTGGCGATCGACACCACCAGGCGCAGGTTGGCGCGCGTCATTTGGTCGCGGGCCTTTTTATCCCCCCGACGGATCCGCTTGGCGAGCGCGATCTCGTCCTTGTGGGTTAAAAGCGGCGTGGCGCTGATGTCTTTCAAGTAGGTTTCGATGTCCGAGGGGACGCGAGTGGACCGTTTCACGAAGCTCTTATTCTTCGATGAACCTTGGCGAAAGACAAGATGGAATCTGCACGGCCCCTTACTCGACTGTCACGCTTTTGGCGAGGTTGCGGGGCTTGTCGATGTCGCACCTCAGGGCAGCCGCCAGCTCGTAGGCCAATAGTTGCAAGGGGACTGTTGCCACGAAGGGAGAGGTCTCCGGGTTTCGGCTTTTGACGCCGAGGACAACGTCCCCGGGGGCGGCCGGAAAGTCCGAAGCATTCGTCACGACGACGAGCCTGGCTCCGCGTGTGCGGATCTCCTCGAGGTTCGACAGGGTCTTGTCGTAGAGATCCTCGCCCTTCATGCAGACGGCGATGACGCCGAGGTGAGGGTCCACCAAGGCCAGAGGGCCGTGCTTCATCTCGCCGGCACCGTACCCCTCGGCATGGCGGTAGGTGATTTCCTTGAGCTTCAACGCTCCTTCGAGAGCCGTTGGAAAATTGACGCCGCGGCCGACGAACATGAAATTCGCGCACCGCTCCCGGACGAAGCGGCGCGCGAGGCGCTGGATCTCGGGGCGCAGGGTGAAAGCTTCCGCGACCTGGCCGCTCAAGGCCGACGCTTCCCGGGCGAGCTGGCGCGCGCGCGCGGGAGGGAGCGTTCTGCGCGCGCGCCCCAGGCGCAAAGCCATCAGGAAAAGCGCCGCCAGCTGCGCGAGGTACGTTTTTGTCGCCGCGACGCCGATCTCGAGCCCCGCCCGCATCCAGACAGCGGCGTCCGCCTCGCGCGAGAGCGTCGAGCCTTGGACGTTCACGACGGCGAGGATCCGTGCCCCTTTCGCGCGCGCCAAGCGCACGCAGGCCAAGGTGTCGGCGGTCTCCCCCGACTGGGAGACCGCTACGACGAGCGTCCTTCTATCAAGGACGGGGCGCGCGTAGCGCAGTTCCGAGGCGAGTTCCGCCGAGGCCGCCAGGCGCGCAAAATCCTCGATCCAATAGCGCGCCACGAGGGAAGCGTGCCAGGCGGTGCCACAGGCCGCGAGCACGACGCGGTCGATGGGACCGGCGAGAAGCTGTTCGACCCCCGGTTCCGAAAAGCTGGCCTCCCCCGTCTGCACCGACAGGCGGTCCGTGAAGGCGGCCAGGAGTGTCTCCGGCTGCTCGAGGATCTCTTTGAGCATGTAGTGGGGATGCCCCCCTTTCTCGGCCTTCTCGGCTTCCCATCGGATCGTCTGGACAGCCCGGCGCACGGGGCGCCCCGTCCGGTCGACGAGCGCGCACCCTGTCCGGGTGATCCAACCGCCATCCCCGTCCTCGAGCGTCACGATGCGGGGCGTGTGCGGCAGGAGAGCCGCCAGATCTGAGGCGAGGAATGTCTCGCCATCGCCTAAGCCCACCAGAAGCGGCGGCCCGGACCGAATCATGAGGATCGTGTCGGGGCGCTCGGCATGCGCGGCGACGACGGCGTACTGCCCCTTTAAAGTGCTCCGCAGGGATGCCAACGCGGCCAGGAGATCGTCCCCCCACCGGTCTTCCAGGAGGTGGGCGATCACCTCGCTGTCTGTTTCGGACCGGAAGCGGTGCCGTTTGGCAAGCCGCTTCTTGATCTGGGCAAAATTTTCAATGATCCCGTTGTGGATCACCGCTACGCGGCCGCTGCAGTCCAGGTGCGGGTGCGCGTTTGCCTCGGTCGGCGCGCCGTGTGTCGCCCAGCGGGTGTGGGCGATCCCCGCCGTCCCAGCAGTGTCACGCCCGGCCCCGACCGCGCGAGAGAGGGCCTCGACGCGCCCCGGCGCCTTCCGGAGGGCGAATCGCCCCTTCTGGATGACGGCGACCCCGGCGGAATCGTACCCGCGGTACTCCATCCGCTGGAGCGCCTCCACGAGAAGCGGATAAGCCGCTCTTCCTCCGATGTAGCCAGCGACTCCGCACATATCAAAACCGAAATGTGAAATGTGAAATGTGAAATGTGAAAAGAAAACCACGCTGAAGCATCTCGCATTTCTCGTTTCTCATTTCTCATTCCTCATTTCAATCTAGCATTTCATTGCTTGCTGTCCTGTGGAACGCCCTTCAGGGAGAGCCCAATCCGCTTGTTCTCCTTGTCGATCTTGATGATCATGACCTGGAGGTCCTGCCCCACCGTCACGATCTGCTCGGGTTTTGCCGCAGGATTGTCGGTCATCTCTGTGAGATGCAGCAGGCCGTCAAGCTGCGGCGCGATTTCAACGAAGGCGCCGAAGTTGGCGAGCTTGGTGATCTTCCCGGGGATGACGTTTCCCACCGTGAACTTGGCCGGGATCTCCTCGATCCAGGGGTCGGCCACCAGCTGCTTCAAGCCCAGCGAAACGCGCTTCTTTTCCCGGTCGACAGAGAGCACAATCGCTTTGACGACGTCGTCTTTCTTGAGCATCTCCTGAGGGTGCCCCACGCGCTTCGTCCAAGACATGTCCGAGACATGCAAGAGCCCGTCGATCCCGTCCTCAAGTTCGATGAACGCGCCATAGTTGGTAAGGTTCCTGACTTTCCCCTCCACAATGCGGTCCTTAGGGAATTTTTGGGCCACGAGGTCCCAGGGATTCACCTCGGTCTGCTTGATCCCCAGCGAGATCGTACGTTTCTCGCGATCGATCTTGAGGACGACGACCTCGATCTCGTTGCCGATCGCCACAACCTCGTTGGGGGTGGCGATCCGGCGCGTCCAGGACATCTCCGAGATGTGGACGAGCCCCTCCACGCCCGGCTCGAGCTCCACAAACGCCCCGTAGGTGACGACGTTGACAACCTTCCCCTTCACCTTGATCCCCGGGGGGTATTTCTGCTCGACCGACTCCCAAGGGTCGGGCTTGAGCTGCTTCGTGCCCAAAGCGACCCGTTCCTTCTCGCGGTCGATCGAAAGAATTTGAACCTCAAGCTCCTCGTTGACTTTCACGAGCTCCGAGGGGTGTCCCACACGGCCCCAGGACATGTCGGTGATGTGCAGGAGGCCGTCCGTGCCGCCCAGGTCTACGAAAACGCCGAAGTCGGCAATGTTCTTGACGATTCCCCGGCGGGTCTGGCCCACCGTGAGCTCTTCGAACAGCTTATGCTTCTGCTGGTCGCGGACTTCCTCCAAGAGGCGCCGCCGCGAGACAACGACATTCCTGCGCTCCGTGTCGATTTTTAGGATCTTGCACGCGATCTCCTTGCCGATGAGCTCCTCGATATCGATTGTCCGGCGCAGGTCGACCTGAGATGCCGGAAGAAACACGGGGACCCCCACATCCACGAGGAGCCCTCCCTTGATCTTGCGGACGGCCTTCCCCTTGATCGTGTCCCCTTCGTGGTATTGGGTCACCAGACGCTCCCAGCCGCGGACCTTGTCGGCCTTGCGCTTCGAAATGAGGAGCATCCCGCTCTCGTCGTCGATCCCTTCGAGAAGCACCTCAATCTCGTCGCCGGCGTCGACGGCGGACACGTCGTCGAATTCGTCGACGGAAAGCACTCCCTCGGCTTTGTACCCGAGGTCTAAGAGAACCTCGTTCTTGGAGGCCGAAAGCACCTTGCCGCGCACCACCGATCCAATCTCAAAGCGGCGGACCATCTCCTCGGATTTCTTCATGGCATCCAAGGCCCCCTGCTTCTCGAAAATCGACGCGACAAGGGGATTCAGGTCGTCGTCGGTCATGGCCAGGTCCTTCATCAGTTTGTGGTCTAGCACAAAAGCTCCTTTCTCCAAGCAGACCGTTTCAAGCGGCTCGGGCCCATCAAACCCGAAGCGCTTGTTGCCGGTGCTCCCAGGCGTCCCGCACGGCCGCAGCGATCCTCTCCGGCTCCCCGCCGGGGGGGATCGCCTCTTCAAACCAGACAGTCACGGGCTCAGGAACCGGAAAGGCCCGCGACCGCGGCCACGCCTTAAAACTTCCTTCGATCCAGGTCGGGACGACAGGAGCCTCCGTGTGGCGCGCCAGGATCCCCACCCCGGCGCGGAGCGCCTGGATCTGTCCGTCGGACGTGCGCGTCCCTTCGGGAAAAACGAGAAGACAAGCCCCCTGCTTCACCAGCGCGATCGCCCGGCGCATCGCCCGCACGTCCCCTTCCCCGCGCTTCACGGGATGGACTCGGATGCGCGAAAGGAGAAACCCCAATCCTGGCACGTCGAACAGCGTTTGACGCGCCAGGAAGTCAGCGGGCCGTCCCAGAGCGCACCCGACGGCGATCGGATCAAGAAAGCTGGCGTGGTTGGCTGCGAGAATCACCCCCCCTTCGCGGGGAACGTTTCGCCGTCCGTGGGCACGAAGACCGAACAGCATAAGGAGAGTGAATCGGGCAATCCATCGACATCCTTCATACATTGCGCCAAACTCTATTCTCCTTAATGGGTTATGTCCCCCTTACTTTCGCTTGAAAAACGCGGAGGGCCATCCTATAAGGAAGGGTTGTCCTACGTCAACGAGGAGTTTTCCGTGGTGGGGAAGAAAGACTATTACGAAATTCTGGGCGTGAAACGCGACGCCGCGCCGGAAGAGATCCGGAAGGCTTACCACAAGGTGGCCATGAAGTACCACCCGGACCGAAACCCGGGGAACTCAGAAGCCGAGGTGCGCTTCAAGGAAGCAGCCGAGGCGTACGACATTCTGAGGGATCCCGAGAAGCGCAAGCGCTATGACCAGATGGGGCACGAGGGCCTGCAGGGGTTCGCGGGGCGCGAATTCCATTCGTTCGAGGATATCTTCGAGGCGTTCGGGGACGTTTTCGGAGGGGATTCGCTTTTCGACGGACTCTTCGGCGGCTCT
Source organism: Planctomycetales bacterium (assembly GCA_005239795.1). Classification (GTDB taxonomy): domain Bacteria; phylum Planctomycetota; class SBBH01; order SBBH01; family SBBH01; genus SBBH01. The sequence goes on along the minus strand of SBBH01000128.1, from coordinate 6,334 downwards.
TCGCGGCGCATGCGCCGAGGCGCGCATTTGCAATGCGAGGTGAAAATCGATTTCCGCGACGCCCTGGCGGACACGACGCGGACGATCCGGATCGACCGGACCGCCGTGTGCGGGGAGTGCCGCGGCTCGGGAGCTCGGGCGGGGACCGCGCCCACCCCCTGCAAATCCTGCGGAGGCCGAGGCGAGATCCTGCAAGTGCGGGAGTTCCTCTCGATCCGGATGCCGTGCCCCAAGTGCCGCGGTGCGGGATCCACCATCGCCGCCCCTTGCGCGCATTGCCACGGCCAGGGGCGCGTCCGCCGCGAGGAGACGATCGAGGTCAAGATCCCAGCCGGCGTCGAGGACGGCACCCGTCTGCGCCTGGCGGGCCAGGGGGAGGCGGGCGCGAACGGCTCCCCCCCCGGCGATCTCTTCGTGATCGTCCGCGTCAAAGGCGATCCCTTTTTTGAGCGCCGGGATGACGATGTTTTCTGTCAGGTGCCGATCCCGTTCTCGCAGGCGGCCCTGGGGGCCCAGATCGATGTGCCGTCGTTGGCGGGAAAGACCACCCGCATGAAGATCCCGCCAGGGACCCAACCCTCCCAAATGTTCAGGTTGCGGGGGATGGGATTCCCCAGCGTCCACGGGTATGGCCGCGGGGACCAGCTCGTGGAGATTCTCGTGGAAGTCCCCAAGAAGCTGACGGCCGAGCAGGAAAAGCTTTTGGCGGAGTTCGCAAAGACCGAGGAACGCAACATCGGCCCCTTGCGCAAGGGGTTCCTGGACCGCCTGCGCCGGTATTTTGAGTGAATGCCATGAATGCCGCGCCGCGCCAGGAGGACGAGAAGCAGGGCCGGGAGGGAACGCCGCCGGCCCCCACCACGGAGGCGCCTGGCGTCCCGACGCCCGAGGAGATCGCCGTTTTGACGGAGAAGGCCGGTGAGCGCGACGCGTTCCACGCGAAGATGCTCCGGGCCTTGGCGGACTATCAGAATCTCGCCAAGCGGATCGACCGCGAACGGGCCGAGGTAGAGCTTGAGAAGACGCGTCAAATCTTGTGGGCGTTTTGGGGGCCCCTCGATGATCTGGGGCGGTTGCTTCTTCTTTTTTTGTCCCCGGTTTCGCGGCCGGGCGAGGCTCCCCCCCCGGCGCCCGGTGCCGACAGCGCGGCCTTGCGGGAAGGCCTGGCGCTTGTCTGGAAGGGGTTTCAAAAAGCCTTGCGCGACTGCGGTGCCGAAGAGATCGAAGCACTGGGCAAGCCGTTCAATCCAGAGGAGCACGAAGCGGTGGGGCATGAGCGCCGCCCCGGCGTCCCGAAAGACCAGGTGATCGCGGTGGTGGCGCCCGGGTATCGTCTGCGGGGGAAGCTTTTGCGCCCGGCGCGCGTGATCCTGGCCGATGCGGATCTCAAGGCGGCAAACCCCGAGTCCAAGCCCCCCGCCCCCTAAGGGAAAACACGTATGCCGACTTACGATTACCAGTGCCGCAACCGGAAATGCCGAAAACATTTCAGCTTGTTTCAGGGAATCACTGCCGATCCGCTGCGCCGCTGTCCCCATTGCCAGGTCGGCCGCGTGAATCGACTGATCGGCCCCGGCGGAGGACTCATCTTCAAAGGAAGCGGTTTTTACATCACCGACTATAAGAAATCGTCTGGGGACCGGAAGAAGAAAGAAGGCGACGCCGCGAAGAAGCCTGCCGAAAAGAGTCCGAAGAAATAATGTTGTGAGTGGGGGGCAGAGCGACAGGGGACGGGAAGAAACGAGCGACCCGTCCTCATTGTTGCCCTTCTCTGTGGAGCTTCATAGAATCCCGCCGGTCTTTACAAAGGAGATCCGATGCGCCAGCTGAGCGGTGGTTTCAGGGATCTGTTCCATACCTTTCGGATCGCGCTCGATCCCCGGAAGATGTCGCTGGCGTTCGTGGCGCTCGGGGGCTCGGCGATCGGCCTGGGGCTTATTCTGTCGGTCTTTACCTTCGCGGCCGATCAGTGGGCCTATAAACAAGGCACGCTGAAGCTCTCGGAGACGTTCGCCTACGCCTTGAACCATGTCCAGTGGGCCCAGGCGGCCGACCGTCTGGAGGCGTTCCTGGCCGAACACCTCGGCGCCAACCCCTTGGGGGCTCTCACGGCCCGCTCGGGGCTGGCCCGGCGCGCCGCCGACATCGTCGATCTCGTGGTGCCGTGGCGTTCCATCGAATGCGCCATCTGTTGCGTGTCGCCCCGCACGCCCATCGGATGGGGATGCCTTCTGATCGGCCTTGTCTGGTACTGGTTCGTGTGGGCCGGATTCGGGGGGGCGATCGCCAGGATCGCCGCCGTCGAGATCGCCAAGGACGAGCGGATCGAACTCGCTGAGGCGGTCGATTATGCGACGCAAAACTACCGAGCTTGTTTCTGGGCTCCCACGGCGGTGGCGCTGGGGATCGGTTTCTTCGCGTTTTGCAACGTCGCGGCGGGCTTCCTTCTGCGGGGGGTCTATTTCCTTTTCGACAACCGTTTGTGGGATCTTCAAAGCCCCCTGTTGGATTCGATCGCCCACGGCGCGGCGGGGCTTCTGCTCGTCCTGGGATTCCCCTTGGCGCTCCTGTCGGGATTCCTGATGGTGCTTCTGGGGATCGGCTTGGCCGCGGGTTGGCCGCTCATGCTTCCGGCGATGGCGGCCGAGGGGACCGACGCTTTCGACGCCGTCAGCCGCGCCTTCAGCTACGTCTTCGCACGCCCCTGGCGCTATCTCGCGAGCCACGCGATCGCGCTCCTTTATGCCGTGCCGTGCGTCCTCTTCGTGATGGGATTTTCCTGCGCGTTTTCCTGCCTGGCCATGGCAACGGGCGGAGCGGGAATGGGCTCGGCGTTCACAGGATTCGGCAACTATATACGCGCGACGCTGTCGGTCGTAGGGATCGGCCCGGGGGCGCCGTTCCCCGCAGATCCGGCCGATCGTTTTTTTGGATGGATCCTCTCCGGGATGATGTTTGTCCTCCTCGGCTTCGCGGTGAGTTATATCGCGAGCTTCCTCCTGTCGTCCTGGTCCGTGATCTATTTCGGCCTGCGCCGCGCAGTCGACGGGACGGGGATGACGGAGGTCTACGAGGAAGAATCAGAGGGGGAAGTTGAGCCCGGGCCGTCCGAAGGGGCGCCGTCGGCCAAGAAGGCCTAGATCTTTTCCAGTTACGCAAGACACCACCTCCAGGCGGCCGCTCCGTTTTCGGCCCTACCGGCGATCGCGGTGTTGATTGTCGTTCGTGATTCGTATTCCGATCCACGATTCACGAACCACGATCCACGAAGGAATCGGTATCCTTCCTCCATGCCGCTCCCTGTCGTCCCCTTGGTCGGCCGCGTGAATGTCGGCAAATCGAGCCTTTTCAACCGCCTCGTCGGCCGGCGCGTGTCGATCGAGGATCCCACGCCCGGCGTGACGCGCGACCGCGTGGGCGCCGTCTGCGAGTTGGCGGGAAAGACGGTCGAGCTCGTCGACACCGGCGGGATGGGTCAGACGGGCGATCCCCTGGTCGAGGCGGTCGAGGCCCAGGCGACCCAGGCGGTGACGCAAGCTGCGCTCGTGCTTCTCGTCGTCGACGCGCGCGCCGGGTGCCTCCCCCTCGACATTGAATGTGCGCAGCGATTGCGCGAGGCGGGGCGCCCGACGTTGCTCGTCGTCAACAAGGTCGACACGCCGCGCCAGGAGCCGCTGACCGGGGAATTCGCAAAAATGGGATTTTCGGACATCGCCGCCGTCTCAGCCACGACGGGGCAGGGAGTGGCCGATCTGGTGCGGCGCATCGCGGCGGGGGTCCCGGCTGTGCGCCCGGAGGCCATCCCTGCGCGGCGCATCCGGATCGCCGTCGTGGGGCGGCCGAACGTCGGAAAATCCACCTGGGTCAACGCTTTCCTAAGAGAGCCCCGCATGATCACGAGCGACGCGCCTGGGACGACCCGCGACGCCGTTGACGTGACAATCGTGCGGCAGAACCGCGCGTTTACCCTCGTGGACACGGCGGGCCTCCGAAAAACCCGCGCCGTTCAGGATTCAATTGATTTCTACGCCCAGGCGCGCGCCCTGCAGGCGGTTGAGGGGGCCGACGCCGTGCTTTTTCTCGTGGACGCCCGAGAAGAAGTGAGCCGCGTCGACCGGAGATTGGCCGGCGAGGTCGTCAAACTCGCCAAGCCCGTGGTCTTGGGCGTCAACAAATGGGATCTCGTGCCTTCCGAAAAGCAGGAGTCTTTCATGCGCTACATCGAAGACCGCTTTCCGGAGCTCTCGGGCTCCCCGGTCGTTTTCACGAGCGGCTTGGCGCAGATCAGCGTGAACGAGACGATGGAGCTCGTCTGGGAGCTGGGCCGGCGCGCCCTCGTCTGGTGGGACCCGGCGGCGCTGAGCCGGGCGGTCGAGCGAGCCGTAGAACGCCAGCCTCCCGGCGCGCGCCGCCACGGCCGGCGCCCCGCCGTGAACGGCGTCCGGCAAGTCGGCGTCAACCCGATCCGGATCCAGATCCACACGAACGATCCCGCGTTGTGGCGCCCCGCCGACCTCTGGATGCTCGCCAGGGCGATCCGGAAGGAGAAAGGGAACCCCTGGGGGGAGATCCCGATCCTCGTGAAGCCCGTCGGGGCGAAGGGCCCCCGTTCCAAAAAGCACCGGTGAGCGCACCGCGCCCATCTGTCCCGCTGTCGTGGGGATCTCCCGTCCGGATGCTTCCGGGGATCGGCCCGGCGACGGCCAAAAAACTCGCACGGCTCGGGATCGGGACCGTCGCCGATCTCCTTTGGAACACCCCCCGCGCGCATCGGGATTTTTTCCGCGCCGCTCGGATCGCCGAGTGCCGCCCCGACCGGGAGACGATCGTCCGAGCCCGTTTTTTGCGCACGCGCGTCCGATGGTTGAGGCAAGGAAAACTGCGGAACATCGTCGAAGCGACGTTCTCCGACGGGACCGGGACTCTGAAGGCGGTCTGGTTCAACGCCCCGTACCGGGCGCGCGCCTTCGCGATCGACGTGGAGTATTTCTTGATCGGCAAAGTCGCCGCGGGTCCCGCACGGACCTCCGTGATGGAGAGCCCCGAGGTCGAGCGGGCGGACGCGCTGGAGGAAGCCGAGGTCCGCGCCGGGCGTCTGATGCCGGTCTACCATGCCACGGCGGGGCTTTCCCAAAGGATCTTGCGGCGGGCCGTCCGCGCAGCGTTGGCGCATCTCGGGAAGGACGGCGTCCCCGACTGGATCCCCGCCGGCATCTCCCGGGCCCGGCGGCTTCCTCCTGTCCGGCAATCTCTGGAGGATCTTCATTTTCCCGTTTCGCGCGCCGCCGGCGCGGCAGCCCGACGGGCGCTCGCCTTCCGCGAGGCATTTCTTTTTCAATTTCAGGCGGCCTTCTGGCCGGCGTCGCGCGAGAAGCCACTTCAGGCGCGGCCGATCGAAATCGACGCGGCGCTCGACCGGGAGATCCGTTCCCAGCTCCCCTTCGCGCTGACAATCGGCCAGGAACGCGCCGTCGCCGAGATCGCGAAAGACTTGGCCCGTACCCGTCCGATGCGCCGCCTGCTCCAGGGGGATGTCGGGTCCGGCAAAACATCTGTGGCCTGTTATCTCTGCCTGGCGTCGGTCGCGCGGGGATTTCCAGCGGCCATCCTCGCCCCCACGCAGATCCTGGCCGAACAGCACGCTGCGCGGTTCCGGTCAATCCTGGTCGGCTCGCGTGTCCCGGTGCGGCTGGTCGCGGGGGCGTCACGGGAGAGAGTGTTTTCCGATCCCCCTGAAATCGCCATCGGCACGCAGGCGCTCCTCGCCGAACCGGGCTTTCTTGCGCAATGCGGCCTCGTGGTGGTGGACGAGCAACATCGCTTCGGGGTGCGCCAGCGCGCCGCTGCGGCGGGGAGGGCGCAGGCGCACGCCCCTCATCTCCTGGCAATGACGGCGACACCGATCCCGCGGAGCTTGTCGATGATCCTCTACGGCGGGATCTCCCGGACGGTCCTCACCGGAGTTCTTCCCGGCCGCGCGCCGGTCCGAACCGTTCGGGTCGACGCCGCATCGCGCCGGGCCGCGTTCGACGAGATCGTCGCGCTCGTCCGGGAAGGACGCCAGGCCTATGTGATCTGTCCTTCCATCGGGGAAAATCCGAAGGGAGTGATCACGCTTCACCGGAAGCTCTTGGAAGGGGCATTCCGCTTCGCCTCCGTCGGGCTTCTTCACGGAAGGCTTGCGCCGGAACGCAAATCGGAGACCCTCGCGGCGTTTGCCAGCGGCGATCTTCAGGTCTTGGTCGCCACGACCCTGGTGGAAGTGGGGATCGACGTCCCGAACGCCACGGTCCTCGTTGTCGTGGACGCGGACCATTTCGGCCTGACACAGCTC
>SBBH01000079.1 GCA_005239795.1 Planctomycetales bacterium | reverse complement strand
GAGAAACCACCCGTGTCCGACATCCCTCCGTTTTCCTTCCTAAAAGAACAATGGAGTTCGCTCTCCGTCGGCAAGCGGCGCGGTGGAAACAGGCGGCCTGCGACTTGTACGGTTTGCTTCCAGAATGTCTCGGCCGCAGCTTTGTAGTCGATACAACAGGTGGAATCATTCTGGGGAGATAGAGTTTCCTCTGGCGCGGCCTCTTCCTGGAAGGAGCTCGCCCCAGCTTCTCCTCCTGTGGGAAGCCCATCCCCGATCTCACCCGGTTCCTCCAGACAGATAGTTTGGATCGTGAAGTAGCGAGGTTCGTGATCGGTTTCGGGAGAAGCTAAACTGGCCCATACCACCACGCCGAAGACGGCAGCATGCAACCCGATGGAGAAACAGACCGGGAACCACCAAGAGCGCTTCATGAGGGGGGAGCCTCCAACGCCGGCCCCAGCACGCTCACGAGGAGGTGCCCTTCTTCATCACGACCTACACGGGCCTTCACTCCGAACACCGAGGCAAGGAGAGCAGTGGTCAGGACTTGGGCAGGAGGGCCGAGTGCCGCAACAGCCCCGTCCTTTAGCACCAGGATGCGGTCGCAAACTCGCGCCGCCAGATTCAAGTCATGGAGAGCCGCGATCACGGCCGCCCCACGCCGAACGTGGCCCTGCACCAGGTCCACCAGCTGGAAGGCATGCAGCAAGTCGAGGTTTGCATTGGGCTCGTCCAGGAGCAAGAGTGGCGTCGTCTGTGCAAAGGCGCGAGCCAAAAAGACCCGCTGGCGCTCGCCTCCAGAGAGTTCCGTGACGAGCCGGTCCGCCATGGCGGCAGTTTCAGTCTGCTCCATTGCGCGCCGGATCGCCTCCCGATCCTCCGGTCCCTCGGGACGGAAGCGCCCCAGGTATGGGGTCCGCCCCATGGCCACGACCTCCCGGACCGTGAAGGCGAAATCCGCGTGAGCCCCCTGGGGCAGAAAGGCGGTCCGCCGGGCGACTTCCGCGCGCGGGAGCGCCCCTAGGGGTTCATCCCGAAGCCGTGCCTCTCCCCCCCCGGGTTTCAAGATGCCCAGGAGCAGTCTTAGAAGCGTGCTCTTCCCAGCGCCATTCGGTCCCACCAACCCCAGGAACTCTCCCACCGCAAGGTCAAAGGAAATCCCAGCCAGGACAGGCCGCCCGTTATAGGCGAAGTGCAGATTGCGTGCCGAGAGAACCGTGTTCACAGGATCTCCACGCCGCGACGGTTCTTGATCAGAAGGTAAATGAAGAAGGGCCCCCCCACAAGAGAGGTCACCACCCCCAGCCTCAACTCCTCGCTCTCAATCAGGGTGCGGCAAAACAGGTCGGCCAATACCAGAAAGAGAGCCCCTCCCAGGAAGGAGGCGGGGAGGAGCTGTCGGTGGTCCGGGCCGATCAAAAGGCGCAGGATATGGGGGACTACCAGCCCCACGAACCCGACGATCCCCGCCACAGAAACCGTGGCCGCAGTTACCAGTGTGGAAAGCACAAGAAGCGTTCGCCGTGTGCGAGGCACGTCGATCCCGAGCGAGAGAGCGCTCTCCTCGCCCGTCAAGAGCACGTTAAGGTCTCTCACATAAAAGCAGAGCCAGACGGAACCTCCCAGCACGAGAGGAGTGACCAGACGAACATGGAGCCATGTGCGCCCCTCCAAGCCACCCATGAGCCAAAGCATCATCTGACGCCCGATTTCGTAGTTCGCGAGAGCCAACGACAGCACAAAGGAGGTGAGGGAAACCGCCATCCCACCCACGGCGATCCCGGCCAACAGCAAGGTCGAGACCGGAGTCTTCCCGTGGGAGGTCGCGATAGCGTAGACGAGGAAGGCTGTGCCCAGCCCACCCGCGAAGGCGGCGACCGGAAGCCATAGCACTGAGGCCGTAGCCCAGCCGGCGTAGAGGGCGATTACCGAACCGAGCGCGGCGCCGGCCGAGACGCCGACCACACCTGGATCCGCCATGGGGTTTCGGAAAAATCCTTGCATTACGGTCCCGGCCAGGGCCAACCCACCCCCGGCCAGGGCGGCTAGGCAGACCCGAGGCAGGCGCACCGCCAGGAGGATCGCCTCCTCGTAGGTTGGCCCGTCAGGGGCGGGGCCGAAGCGTAGGACATGGGCTATGATCGAGAGGGTTCTGCCGAGCGGGATCGAGACGGTGCCAGCTACGGCTGCCCACAGGAGGGCGCCGACAAGCAAGGCCCCGAGGAAGGCCAAGATCCCCCATGCGCGCAGCTTCATGACCCGTCCTCGGGGAAACGGTCCGGATGTAGCACCCGGGCAATATCCTCTGCCGCTTTGACCACATGGTGGGAGATACAACTCAGGTGGTTTCCCGGAATGGTGTAGACGCGGCTGTTCCGGACGGCCGCAACGTTCTTCCAAGCTGGATCATCCGCCAACTCCTGGGAGGGTTTGATCTCCTCGGCCCTGCGGGTGCCTCGGTATCCAGAGAGGAGGATCACCTCCGGATCCAGCGCCAACGCCGTTTCGAGCGGCAGGTGCACATATCCTGTCACCCCGACCTTCTCAACGGCATTTCGTCCCCCTGCGACTTCGAGGAGCTCGGAGAAGATCGTGCCCTTCCCGGCCGTGAAGCCGCTGGGGCCGTAGTAAAGGACACGAGGCCGGAGCTCCCCACGAGTAAGTGTCCTGATGTGCGCCAGAGTCTGGTCCATCTCAGCAATGAGCACCTCAGACTTTGCTTCGACCCCTACCGCGCTACCCAAGAAACAGATGTTGCGACGGATGTCAGAAAGAGTGTCGTAGGACGGCATCCTTAAAACTGGCACCCCGGCGCCTTCCAGTTGCACGATGATCTCGCGACGGGTGTAGCGAGCCACCAAGAGAAGATCGGGTTCAAGGGCCAGTACCCGTTCGGCCTCTACCTGCTTTAAGCGTCCGGGGACGGCACGCGCCTCGGCCGCCACGTTGGAGACGGTCGGGTCGTCGGCCAAATAGGTAAGCGCCGCCAGCCGCTGGGGGGGGAGCAGGGCCAGCAGTATCTCGTCGGTGGCCAGTGTCCCCGAGACAATACGAGAAGGAGGGCAATTCAGGACTGGAACACTTTCTTCCCATGGAGTATTCCACACCCCGGGAGGTGGGAGAACATGCCCCCACGCCCCGGCGGCCGTGAGACCGCCCAGGGTGAGAATGCCCAATCCCGTGCCGATGCCACCCAGGCGAATCGGTTTAACCATGATCCGGCATGTCTGTGGCCGTGGGGATCGGCTGAGATTGAGTCTCCCCAATGTAGCGTCGCCGGAGATCGTTCCAGAGCGCCAGCTTCGACCAGTCCGGTTTTTGACGCTTGAGTTGGGCATTGAGGTAAGGGTTCGGCAGGAAAATGGAAACCATCTGTTCCCCATTCCCGTTCCAAAGTCGGACGCCCCAGGAACGGGGCGAGCCGATGCCCGGGGCAAGGTCACGGAAGAAGGACGCCCGGGCGCACTGGCGGACTTTCGAAAGCTGCGGGGGAGTCTTTCGATCCCCCAGTCCTCGCGTCTCGGCGATGCAGAGATGGAAGTGATCTTTTGCGTGGGGCAGGCCAACGGTGAGGTAACCGTCCAGCATGGAGAAAAGCTTGGGCTTACGCGACAAGGTGATCTCGAAGACCGCCCCTTGGAGACAAGGACCAAACCGGATGCGCTTCCAATTTTGCACGAAGAGGTCTCGGCACAGAGACAAGAGCGTGCCAAGCTCCTCGTGGGACTTATCCTGGATGCGCTTGAGAGGACCGTTGAAGGACTTCCCCTCCCAAAGGTTTCCCCGCTTGAGCGGGATGTCATCGTACTCTGTCAGGCTCCCGTCGAGGTTTTTGACGATCTCGCGGCGGACGGCCCGGGTGGCGGCTGTGTTGGTCATCAGGTTTTCTCCTTTCCGATTGAGTGATCTATTCACGCACGGTTTAGAATCTCCATTCACATTCCACGCCAACGAGAAATGTCACCCCGTCCGACGGGAAACCGAACACTTCCTCGTATTCCTCGTTGAGCAGGTTCTGGGCCGAGCCGAAGAGGCGCCAGCCATCCGCGAAGCGCCACGCAGCCGCGCCGTCCAGTGTGGTGTAGGACGGGTTTTTGATCCGCATTCCAACGGAGGAGGCATTGAAGTCGCGGTCGACACGCGTGCCGACGTGCCGAACCGTGAGAGAGGCTTCGACCCGGTCGTTCCCGAACGGCCGGTGGATTCCCGTGAGGCTTGCCGCATCGTCCGGGCGCCGGAGGAGCTTCTCTCCCACGACGAAGGCCGTGCCGGTCGTCTTCGTTTGAAGGACCTTCGTCTTCAATTCGGTCCAGTTCGCCGACAACGACCACTCCTTAGAGAGAAGCCATTCCACCTCCCACTCGGTTCCCCGGCTGTAAGCGCCTCCGCCCTGGCCGAATCCAGCGGCAGTACTTTCGAATTCCACAAGGTTCTTGTACCGGTTGTAAAACTGCGTCGCCGAGAGGCGCAGGGCCCCGTCGAAAAATTGCTGGTCGATGCCGCCATCGATCGTACGGCTCCGTTCGACCCCGACCCCATCGGAACGGGACTCGAGTCCAGGGCTAGTGGAAGTCCCGTGGATCTCCGTGAACGTCGGGACCTTGATCCCCGTCCCCGCGCTCGTCCGGAGCTTCGTGTGTGTGGGGAAAAGGTACGCTGCGGAAGCGCGCCCCGTCTCCTCGTCGCCGAAATCCGAGTGCCTGTCGAGTCTCCCTCCACCGCTTAAAAACAACCGCTCGGCGAAGTTCTTCTCAGCCTGGAGATACACGGCATCGGTGCTACGATTTTCATCGATGTCAGTGCTGGTGGTCGATCCGGGCTTCGCATTCTCCCGGTCGATCGATTCGTTTTCCGTCTCGATGCCCGCGACGATCCGAACCGAATCAGAAGGCGAGAAGACGTTTTGCCAATCTACGCCGGTCCGATCGAAAGTTGTCAGCAAAAACGAGTCGGCCGTGTCGCGTCCTGTGCCTCCGCCCACCAGGTGCTCGTCGCGCAAAGTCGAGAATTTAACCTCTTGGAGATACCGGAAGATCCGGAGCGAGCTTTCCCATCGGTCGGAGACGTCGCGCCGGAGGGTGAGCCCCGTGAGCGAGTCGTTGCGGGTTTTCTGATCGTTCGGGTCGGGCTTGTCGAACCTCTGTCCGGCGCTCGTGGTGAATATGCCGAGTTTGCTTTTGAGACTTCTCACAATAAGCGTGAGGTCGGTTTCCGAATCGATCTGCTGATCGAAGCGGCCTGCGAAAGAGTGGTCCTCGAAGTCGGAGTTCTCGAAGCGACCGTTGTCCTGCTTGAGGGAGGATGTGTCGACTGACCAGGCGGAGCCGTTCCGGACACCCTGGAAACGCAGGCGCTCTCGGGTTGTGCCAAGATTTCCGCCCTCGAGGGAGAACCCCAGGGTAGGCGGCCCCTCTCCTTTGCGCGAGATGACGTTCACGACGCCGGAGATCGCGTCGGAACCGTACTCGGCGCTTGCCGCCCCGCGGAGGACCTCGATCCGGGAGAGGTTGTCTGCAGTCAGATGCTCGAAATCGAAAGTACCGCCGTCGACGTTCACCTTAAAACCGTCAAGGAGCACCATCGTATAGTCGGCCTCCCCTCCGCGGGTGAAGAGGGAAGTGGTCCCACCACGGTTGGCGGTTCGGACAAAGTTAAGTCCAGGGACCGATCGGAGGATCTCCTGGACTTCGGTGTAGCCGGTCGCACGGGCCTTTTCAGCCGAGACCACGGAGGCGCTCACGCCGAGGTGCTTAAGGGGCGTTTCCATGCGGTTCGCTGTAACAACCACAGTGTGGGGATCTAGAGGAGGGTTTTCCTTCTCGCTGGGTTTCTCCTCCTCCTTCTTTTTCTTCAGCTCCAGCTCTGCGATCTTTCGCTCGAGCGCCGCGCGCTCGCGCTTGAGTTTTTCGATATCGCCGGATCCATTCGGTTCCTCCGCCAGGATTCCAGTTAACCCCCAAACCCCGAAGATCAACCCCAATGCCAAATGCCACGCACCCATCACATCCTCCTCCCATCCTTCCGCGCGCGCCGGCGGCGGGTTCCGGATGGAGCAAAGTGTCGTTCGGGCGCGCCGGACCCGCACGCGCGGGACCGAAAAAGAAAAACCCCACCCTCGCGCAGCGAGAGTGGGGTCGGAAACGATGAGACGACCTACCGCCCCTCACTCCCTTCTACCACGAAGGAACCTGTGAGGCGCAGACGGACAGGTCTTCTGACTTCCGGATCAACCGAAACGTCGCGTCTTCCCGCCCCCGAAACATCAGAGGGCAGTGACGAGGATGCGACGCTCGTCCCCGGTTACAGCGGCGGGCCCGTGCCGGAATTTCACCGGCTTCCCTTGGCCCGTCTGCAAACGCACCCGATTGTCAAAGACGCGGCGATTGTAATCAGCCGCGAACTACCTGCAAGGGAAAACAATCCGCGACGCGTAGAACCAGATGAGTCAGAAAGTGGTCGACACCAATAAAGAGAACCCCGAGCTAGCGTGCTCGGGGTTCTCCGACCAACACAACCTTCGAACGACTACTTACCGGCCAACGCCGCACGCAGGCGGTTTGAGAGGCTCCCACCCTTATTTCCGATCTCCTCGCGCGGCCCGAGATGTGCCTCCGTATAGGCGTAGGCCGCCTTGCCGATCGACTCCTTCACGGCCGCCATCGGGATCAGCTCCTCGGTGTCAGGCTTCCCCTTCACCGTGACCCGGAGGCCCTTCTCCAGCTTCTCCACGAGGAAGGTCACCTTCTCGGATACGTTGGTGCTGCGCCCGCCCTCGAACTCGCACGGGTGGTCCGCCTGCCGGCAGACCTCCCGGTACGGGACAAGCGCCTCCATGTACGTCCCCTTGGCCTCGGCGACCATCACGTGGGCCTTCTCGGCGAGGGCCTTCGCCTCCTCCCGGATTCCATCGAGCTTCGCCTTGGCCTCCTCGACCGGCGCCCGGAGGCCCTTGAGTTCCTCCGAGGAGACTTTCGCCGCCTTGGACCGCTTCGGCTCCTTTTCCTTCTGCGTGCCCTCTGCCGAGGCGGGGGCGCCCTTCGCCCTTTTTCCCTTCTTCTTGCTGGCCATCGCGGCCTCCTTTTCTCGAGGTGGCCCTATTGCCACCTTGTCGGGAGGCCATGAGATCGACGGCCGCCTCTTCGTCGAGAACCTCCGCGGGCAGCTCCAGGACCTGATCTCGCTCGGTCCCTACTTCGAGCGGTTCGAGCCCGGGCAGTTCAAGATGATCATCCTGGACGCTTTCTACCGCTTCCTCCCCGCGAAGACCGACGAGAACGACAACGGCACCATGGCGAGCCTCTACAACCACCTGGACCGCTTCAGTTTCACCATCCGGGGGGTGCGCGGATTCACAAGATGCTTGAGGTTCCAGCTGACCGCCACGTCCATTTCGGTGGCGCCTCCTTCCAGAATCCGCCTCCATGGCCTATAGTGGCCCCCCTTGGGGCGCCGGCGTGAGCGGCCCGGGATATCCATAAGGAGGAGATGATGAAAAACCGATCGATCGTCGTGGCAGAAAGCTTTTTTCTTTCCCTCTGTCTGGCCCTCTGTCTGGCTCCGGCGCAGGCAGCCCCCGCCACTGCAAGAGGAACCCCGCAGAATCCCTGGAAGATCGGGATGAGCCAGTGCAACCTGGGAGAGCCCTGGCGCGTCCAGATGAACAAGGACGTCAAGGACGCCGCGGCACAGCATCCGGAACTCGATGTCATTTTCATCGACGCCCAGAACGACTCGCGCCGCCAGCAGACCGATGTCGAAACGCTCCTGGCGCGGGGGATCGATCTTTTGATCATCAGCCCCAAGGAGGCGGCCCCCTTGACCGCCCCCGTTGCCGCGGCCTACAAAAAGGGGATCCCGGTGATCGTCCTCGACCGCAAGGTCTTGGGCGAGGAGTACACCTGTTTTATCGGAGCTGACAACATCAAGATCGGCCGCGCCGCCGGCGATTGGATCGTGAAAGCCACCGGAGGCAAGTGCACCATCGTGGAGCTGAAAGGTCTTATGACCTCGACGCCGGGACAGGAGCGGCACAAAGGATTTATGGAGGCGATCCAGGGCCACCCCGATGTGAAAGTTGTTTTCGACGCCGACTGCAAGTGGCTGGAACCTGAGGCGCGCAAGGAAATGGAATCGGCGCTCTCGCGCTTCCCCGCGATCGACGTCGTCTACGCCCACAACGACCCCGCCGCACACGGCGCGTACCTGGCGGCCAAGGCCGAAGGAAAGGGGCGCGAAAAGGTGATCAAGTTTGTCGGGATCGACGCCCTCCCCCACGAGGGGGTCGCCTACGTCAAAGACGGGGTGATGAACGCCACCTTCCAATACCCAACGGGCGGCGCGGAGGCGATCGACATGGCCTTGAAAATCCTCAAAGGGCAGAAGGTCCCGAAGAACGTCACCCTGGGGACACGCTATTTCGACGACGCCAATATCCAGAGCGGCGGGCAGGCGATCGAGTAGTCAGCGGGGCGGCTGAGCAACCCAATCGATCAGGGCATCTCCGGGGAATTGGCCCAGATCCTTCCCGTTGATGCGGACGCGGTAATTTTGTTTTCCGTCCCCTCTCAAGCGGATCTTGAGAGTTTTTTTCCCCCACGCTTCAGCCGCAACGAGATCGAATCCAACGACCCCTCCGCTTACGGTGACGTCTTTCACCGTGCAGGCATTGAAACCGACGCCATGGCCACGTTCGATGTCAATGTAGGCATCGGCGAGCTCATCGCACATCATCTCGATCGATGCCATCGCGCTCCCCGTCCCCCAGTGGAACCCTGTCATCGCCCCATGCTCGTTCTCGAACCCCTTGTGGGCCCAGTTCTCATAGGGGGCGACGGCAAAAGTCGAGCGCGCCGCGGCGACGGCGCGCTCCAAATACTCAAATACCCCCGTGGCGTTGTAGTAATCAAGAAGCAAGGTCGCCGCGTAGCACTGGCGCGCATCGCTCCACTCGGCGTCTGAATTCTGCGTGGTGAACCCCCCCACCATCTTGGGCGAGAGACGGGGGTGATTCATCATCTGCTGTGTCAAAAGGAGGTAATCGAGCACCTGGCGGCCCGTCTCGAGCACCTCTTTCTCCTTCGTCACCTGATAGAGATCCAGGTAGCTTTGAGCCGTCTGAATCATGCAGAGGTTGTTCTGCGGGTACTGGGCGGTGGAAGCATCATAAAAATCGAAGGGCTTCTTCGAGCAAGACAAAAACGTCTCGTAGTCGAACCAACGGTGGCGCGGCAGGACCTCGCGCGTCGTGAAATCCATCCCTTTTTTCGCCGCCGCCAGATATTTCTCGTCGCCTGTCTCCCGATAGAGATGAATCAGGAACAAGGCGGAGGGAGCCGTCTCGGCGTTAAAATCGCTAAATTCCTTCCGGGGAACAAACGTCTTGTCATACCACGAAGGGATGCAGCCCGACTCCGTCTGATGCTCCACAAGAAAATCCCCATACTCCCGGCAGAATTTTAGGCACTCCGGGGCGCGCTCGGGGATGAGATGGCCGAAGCGCAACACCCAGAGCGCCGTCCAAGACATGTCGAAGGTGTGATAACAATCGACAAACCCCGCGAATTTGTTGTCCCGGTACCAGACGATGGGATGCTCCATCCCCCTTTCGAAGCGCCCCACGGTCGGAAAGACCCCGTTCTGGCGCGGAAGCCGCAGCGCCAGATCCAGAACCGCCAGGGCCCGCCGCTGGACCTCCTTGTCCGCGACACGATCCCCATAAAGACGCCAGGAATAGGCGGTGCGGAGGGTCTGGAACCACGCGTTAAACCAGATGTCGTCGACCAGTTGCCCGCGTCCGTTCCGGCGGCGACTGGCCAGCGTCCCCACCGAGTGCCCCTCCCAGGTGGTCTCCTTCCAAATCTCATTGGCGTAGCGGTGCCAGGCCTCTTTGCGCCAGTCGTCAAAAAGCCACAGCTCAGGCTTGAGGACGTTGCGCTGAAGATCGAGCGTCTCCTGAAAGGTCGCGCGGCCGAACGACTCCCAGAGCATCCGCACGATCCGCCGATACCCCAGGCGTGGAGGTTCGCGCGAGACCACGATCCGGTAGGCATAGGAAAACGGCTCTCCCTTGCATACGGCCAGGGGCTTGGCCGACCTGGCAAAATGACTGTGTCCTTCCGGCGCTGAGGAGACCACGCCGCAGGAGATCCAGGGGCGGCTCTCCCGCATGACATCGAGATCCAAAGCCGGTGGAAAGGCCTTGAGCCCCTCCGCGGTCAGGCCCGAAAGTTCCGGCACCAAGGCGGCGAAGAGTTCTCCCTGCTGGAACATCACCGCCGGGCTCTTGAAATCCCAGTGGGGGACCAAGCACTCCGGCCGCGCCTTGACCTTGGGAGCCCAAATGAAATCCAAAGGGCCCGAGAGGGGCCCCGCGTCGGCGCGGCGCTCCGGAACGAAGGTGTAGCGGTCCTCCAGCGACAGGAATTCTCCGCCGCGCTCGGGCGTCACTGTCACACGCACGCGCAAAATATCCGGAGAGACTGGGTCGACAGAAAATTCCCGCCGAATCCATCCCAAACCTGAATGGATCTCGACGGCGACTTCCGCTGGGCTCCCGCGAATCATCCGGATCGGGTGGTCTTTGTCTTTTTCTCTCTCCGGAGGCTTGACCTCTGCGAGGGGCGCGGCGGGCGGAGCGGGAGGGGGTGGAAAGCACAGAAGAAAAGCCTGCTGAGTTTGGAGGACAGGCTCCCAGCCGCCTGTGGCCCCCCGCAAGGAGACGGTCGAAACGAGCGACCCCGCGCCGGGCGCAAGCTCCAAGCGCAGGACCGGCGTCTCGAGAACGGCAGGTTCCTCAGCTTTCACCGCGCCCGCCGCAAAACACCCGGCAACCCAGCAGGCCTGCACCACTTCGAAATGCCAAAGACGCACAGGGGAAAGAATCTAGGAAATCCGCCTTCCCAAGGGAAGAAAAACCAGGGGTCCTCGACGAGATCCGGGAGGAAGAACCTGTTCGGTAGGCGTTTTTCGCAAGTGGAATTTCGATTTTCAGGGTTTTAGGGTTATAGTATTTCAGTGAAACAGTTCTACACCACGGGAGAGGTGGCTCACCTCTGCAGAATCTCCTCCCGCACGGTGGTGAACTATTGCAACGAAGGGAAATTGGAGAATCTTCAATCCCCTTTGACCGGCTATCGCCGGATCCCCCGTGCCGTGCTCGCCCGATTTTTACGCGAAAACGGCTTCTCGGAAAGACTCCTTATAGAATAAGGAGAAGTCCCCTGCCATCCTCATCGTGGATGACAACCCCGCCGATCAAGCGTTGACCCGATCGACCCTTGCGCGGGCGTTTCCACGCCAAGCTCTCCGTGGCCGAGAACGGCTACGTGGCTCTGCTCCGGGTGGGGCAAGCCCCTCCGGATCTAATGGTGTTGGACCTGCACCTGCCCCGCGTGGACGGCATCGAGGTCTGTCGACGCCTGCGTGAGGATCCCCACACGCGAGAGATGGAGATTCTCCCCGTGACAGGACTCGAAGAAGAGGCGGTGCGCACCCGCCTGAGCGGCGTCGGGATCTCCGAGATACTCACCAAAAATGAGAATCTGCGTGTTTTTCGAAGTCGCTCGTGGCGACCGTTTCGAGGCTTCTCGGACTTGCACCATTGCTCCTCATCAAAAGATAGAAGGGAAGTTGATGAACAGTCAACGACAAGTCGAAATCCAGAAAAAGGGTTCTATCGAACCAAGGATCGGGATGCTGACCCTGACCCACTTGAACAAACAGGCAATGAAATGTGTGCCCGTGGACTTAAGTGCCATGGCAGAGGCGGTCGCCGAAGAGCTCCAAAGGAACCAGCCCGATCGGCCCGTGGAGTTCGTCATCCCAAAAAATCTGCGTGCCCAGGGGGATCCGTTGTTCCTGCGGATCGTTCTAGAAAATCTACTCGGGAATGCCTGGAAGTTCACCTCCACGCGTCCCCGGGCGCGCATCGAAATAGGCGCCCGGCAGGCAGAGGAAACGGGTGAAACTATATTTTTCGTCCAGGACAACGGCGTGGGGTTCGACATGACGTATGCCAACAAACTCTTCGGCATGTTCCAACGGCTACACCGCGCTGAAGAATTCCCAGGAACAGGCGTGGGGCTGGCCTCGGTCCAGCGCATCGTCCTCAGGCACGGCGGATGGATTCGGGCGAAAAGTGCCCTGGGCCAGGGGGCCACGTTCTTCTTCACCCTGTCGAGGAAGTCCGGAGACCAGAATGAATAAAGGTCAGACGGTGAGAGTCCTGGTCGTTGGTGGGATTCTTTGAGGTTTCCCAGCCGCGCGTGGGAATGATGCGACCCAAAAACAGATCGCGGACCTCCAACGGCAGATCGACGATCTCCAGGAAAGACAAAAGGAAACCTCGCAAGTCGTCCCGGAATGGGCGCGGAGATTCAACGTAAAACTTGGTCACTATTCAGGTGGATAGCCCTGGATTCTGGGGCTATCCAGCCAGGGCTTCTTTTGTGCGCGTCACCTCGGCAGGGATCTTCCTCAGGAAGGAGGCATCGCAGCGGATGTGACGATGATCTCCCGGACAGATCGACACGGTGCGCCGATTGACACGAAGGACGAGGGCCGGTTGCCGGGCACCGTCGTGGACGAAGATCACGGCCACCTGCGCCAGATCGTGCTGGTGGCCATCCACTCGGGGCTCCGGCTAAGCGAGATCCTGAACCTCACCTGGCAGGATGTCGACATCGATCGGGGAATCCTGACGGTCGTCAATTCCAAGAGCGGGAAGAGCCGCCACATCCCGATGAACCGCACGTTGACCGGGACACTCCTCTCGGTTACAAGGCTCGTCGGAAGTCCGTACGTTTTCTGCAAGGCCGACGGAACACCCTACGGGAGCATCAACATGGGGTTCAGGGCGGCCCGGAAGCGGGTGGACCTGGAAAGACGTCCGGTTCCACGACTTGAGGCATACGTTCGCATCGTGGCTGGTGATCGGGGGGGTGTCTTTGCTCATGGTAAAGGAACTCCTGGGGCATTCGAGCTTCGAGATGACGCTCCGCTACGCCCACCTCGCCCCGAACCAGAAGGCGGAGGCGGTGAAGGCGCTCGACGGGGCCGCCAAGGACGGATACGGCGTAAAACAGGGTGCAGTTGGCGCACGGGTGGCACAAGAACGGAGGGCCCGGTATAGCGCCTGACGCAAGTAACTGATTCTGGAAGTCTTGCTACCGTAGCTCAGCCGGCAGAGCACGTCCTTGGTAAGGACGAGGTCATGGGTTCGAATCCCATCGGTAGCTTCCGTTTTCACGTATCGACGGTCATCTGCGGGCTCTTCACCGAAAAGGGGGTCAACGCCGCCTACGCGACGCCGAAGATCCCCTACAACGCCAAGAATGGAAACGCCGCAGCGTCAGACCCCAGCGGAAGCCGGAGAGCACCCAGGTGCACGACATAACCGGGAACAACTTTCTTCCCGAGACACGCGCGAAATGCCGAGATCCCCGAAGCCATCTCGGTCCGCGGAGTCGAGGAGAGCTTCGCCTCGATCGGGACCAACCCCTCTCCCGTGTCGACGACAAAATCCACCTCTGCTCCCGTGGCGGTCCGCCAGAAATAGACCCGCGGCTCCACTCCGCGGGAGACGAGCGTCCGGACGATCTCCCCAAGAACCGCGGTTTCGAAAATCGCCCCTCCCATCGGCCCGGCCGCGGCATGCTCGACACTTTTCAAACCGGTCAAATAGCAAAGCGTCCCCGTGTCGGCGAAGTAGACCTTGGGGGATTTCACGAGGCGCTTGCCGACGTTGGCGAAATAGGGACGAAGGACAATCACTTGGTAGGTGGCTTCCAAAACCGAGAGCCACGCTTTTACTGTGTTGACGGCGACGCCCAGATCCCGTGAGAGATCCGTCAAGCTCAAAAGTTGCGCGCTCCGCGCGGCCAACGCCCGCAGGAAATTTTGAAATTGGGTGAGATCCCCGACCTGGCGCAGGGATCTCACATCTCGCTCCAAATAGGTCTGCACGAAACTCGCGTGCCATCGATTCGCATCCCGCTCAGGCTCGGCCGCCAGCTCCGGGTAGCCTCCCCGCAAGAAATCTTCCCACAGCGAGCCAGCTGCGGGTTTTGTATCGGCGCTTGGATTCTTCACCTCCCAAGGAAAGGGCCGTTTCGGATTTCCAAAGACCTCGCGGCGGGACAGCGGCAACAGACGCAAAATCCCGGCGCGACCCGCAAGCGTCTCTGTCACCCCCTGGCCCAACAACAAATTGTGGGAACCCGTCAGGAGATATTGGCCGCGCCGCCGGCGATCGGCGTCCACGTGCTCTTTAATGTAGGGAAGAAGCGCGGGGGCATACTGCACCTCATCCAAGATCACCGGAGGAGGGTGTGCCTCCAGAAACCCCCGAGGATCCGAAACGGCGATGGCGCGGATGTCGGGCGGCTCCAGGGAAATATACCGGTGGCTCTCCCCGAACAGATGCCGAAGGAGCGTCGTTTTGCCCGCCTGACGAGGCCCCGTCAACACGACAACCGGAAATTCCCGAGCGGACTTTTTCAGGATGGGCTCCAGCGCCCGTGGCAAGTAAGGTGCTTCGAAAGAAGTCATGCGTAATTATGCATTACAAATGCATTATTGCAAATTCCCATTTGAAAAATCCACGTCGGTAATCGTTTAGCGGGCCGTAGCGAGATGTAGCAGGGGTGCAGGATTCCCCTGCCTGTGGCGCAGGAAAGCGGCCTTCAGGAAAGAGACGGGATCG
>SBBH01000192.1 GCA_005239795.1 Planctomycetales bacterium | reverse complement strand
GCCTGTTATCGCTGAGCCGCTTTTACGAACTATTTTTGGAGGCATTTCCCCTGTGAAATGTTGGAAAAGTCACCACTGAACTGGGGATACTCGAGGGTCGTTGTGTAACCTCCGACCTTTCCGCCTACGCCCATGCGGCGGAGCCGCATGGGATGCTACGGCGGACCCGCCGTAGCCCGCCCGAAATATCACTGTTGTAGAACGGGCGGGCGTAGGCGGGCAGGTTATGAGCCTGACGAGCTGTCCGCCTTCGTACTTTCAGTGCTCCGGCGGATCCGTCCGTAGCCCGCATGACGAACGTTTGGGATGACAGCGGGCGTAGGCGGACCGGGCTGCTCTACCCCGCGTCTGAACCGGCGGGTATAGACGTCCTTGTCGGTTCGGGCAATCCCCAACCCCCCGAGCCATCGGGGCGGGCCCTTGGCCGCCTAAGCGACGAACCGCACCGCGTCGATCGGCGGGAGGTGCGCCGAGACATGCGTCCAGACGTCTCCGCTCTACGGGCGGACAGGCGACGTGGCGCTGGAGATTCTCCGTGAAGACGACCGAAGGGATGGTCTATCTTCCGGAGGCAGGAATTGTGCGGCTTGATCTCGAACTCCACCAAAAACAAAAGGCCGCAGGAAGAAGATAAACCACACACCATCCGAGAAAGGTGAGGCCGACCAGCATGTCTTCTCTGCGAGTCAACAGTGTTGCAAGACGCGAGCCAGAAAAACGTTATGCAATATCGCCGCTGGGATGATTTGCAGGCAAGCGGAGGTGTCGCCAAGAGGTTCCACCGGCCATTGATTCAAGATCGGATTCAAGAGAGCGATGATGCCGGCGAGCGACCAGAGGCATGAGCCCCACCAGCAGAGGGTTTTCAGGAACGACCCTTCAGCGTGTTGAGCGCCGAGCCGGCTCTGAACCATTTTACCTGATCGGCATTGAAGGTGTGCCGGAGCTGGATTTTTTCCGTTTTTCCGTCGGCGTGGCGGATCGTCGCCGCGATCGGCTTTCCGGGGGCGAGCTCCGCCAGGCCCATGAGGCTGATCGTGTCCGTCTCCTGTATTTTGTCGTAGTCGGCCGTCTCGGCGAATGTCAGGGGGAGAAGCCCCTGTTTTTTGAGGTTCGTCTCGTGGATCCGCGCGAAGCTCCGGACGATGACGGCGCATCCGCCCAGGTGGCGCGGCTCCATCGCGGCATGCTCGCGGGACGACCCCTCGCCATAGTTCGTGTCGCCCACCACGATCCATTTGAGTCCCTTGGCTTTGTAGGCGCGCGCGGCGGCAGCAGGGGTCTCGCGCTTTCCCGTGAGCGCGTTCAAGACCTCTCCGGCCTTCCCCGTGAAGGCGTTCACCGCCCCCAAGAGCAGATTGTCCGAGATCTTGTCGAGGTGTCCCCGGAATTTGAGCCACGGCCCCGCCTGTGAGATATGGTCGGTGGTGCACTTTCCCTGCGCCTTGATGAGGAGGGCGCAGTCGGTGAAATCCTTCCCGTCCCAGGGCGCGAAGGGGGCCAGGAGCTGGAGGCGTTCGCTCGTGGGGGAGACGAGAACCTGAACCCCCTCGGCGTCCCTCGGCGGCGCTAAAAACCCCTCGGGGTCCTCCTCGAACCCGTTCGGAGGGATTTCCGGTGCGGGGCCCGGCGGCGTCAGGCGGAATGTCTTGCCGTTTTCTCCTTCGATTGCGTCGGTGAGCGGGTTTTTTGCGAGCGTCCCCACCAAACTGTAGGCCATCACGACCTCAGGAGAGGCGATGAAGGCGTGGGTGGAGGCCAGGCCGTCGTTTCGCTTGGGGAAGTTTCGGTTGAACGAGGTGAGGATGGAGTTCGCCTGCCCCTCCGCCACGTCGTCGCGCTTCCACTGGCCGATGCAGGGGCCGCAGGCGTTGGCGAGGACCGTGGCGCCCGCCTTCTGGAGGGCGGCCATCTGGTCGTCGCGCTGGATTGTCCGGTAGATCTGCTCGGAGCCGGGGGAGACGAGCAGGCGCACCTTGGCCTTGGCGCCATGGCGGGCCGCCTGGCGCGCGACATCCGCTACGCGCGAGATGTCCTCGTAGGAGGAGTTCGTGCAGGAGCCGATCAGGGCCGTCGAAAGGCGCTCCGGGTACTTTTTCGTGCGCGCGTCCCCGGCGAGCTTCGAGACGGGGCGCGCCAGGTCCGGCGTGTGGGGCCCCACCACGTGCGGCTCGAGTGTCGAGAGGTCGATCTCGACCACACGCTCGAAAAACCGCTCGGGGGCCTTCTCCACCTCGGAGTCGGCCGCGAGGAGTGGGCGGTGCTTGGCGGCCAGGTCTGCCAGCCGCTCGCGATTCGTGGCCCGCATGTAGCGGTCCATCCGCTCGTCGAACGGGAAGATCGAACAGGTGGCCCCGAGCTCCGCCCCCATGTTCGTGATCGTGGCCTTGCCGGTCGCCGAGATGCTACGCGCCCCGGGTCCGAAATACTCGATCACGCGGTTCGTGCCACCGTCGCAGCTCAGGATGCCGCACAGCTTCAGGATCACGTCCTTGGGGGCGGCCCAGCCGGAGAGCTCCCCTGTCAATTTCACCCCGAGGATCTTGGGGCAGAGCACCTCCCACGGGAAGCCGGTCATTACGTCGACGGCGTCGGCCCCGCCCACGCCGACGGCGAACATCCCGAGCCCGCCGGCGTTGGGGGTGTGGGAGTCGGTTCCGATCATCATCGTCCCCGGCACGGCGTACTGCTCGAGGATCACCTGGTGGATGATCCCGGCCCCCGGTTTCCAGAATCCGATCCCGTATTTGGCCGAGACCGTGCGCAGGAAGTCGTAGACCTCCTTGTTGGCGTTGATCGCGGCCTCCATGTCCTTGACGGCGCCGCTCTTGGCCAGGATCAGGTGGTCGCAGTGGACGGTGGTGGGGACGGCGACCTGTTTCTTTCCGGTCGACATGAACTGCAGGAGCGCCATCTGCGCCGTGGCGTCCTGCATCGCCACGCGGTCGGGGCGGAGCAGGAGATAGCTCTTCCAGGGGACGAGATCCTGGTTTTTCGGATCGTCCAGGTGGCCGTAGAGGATCTTCTCGGCCAGCGTCAGGGGGCGCCCGAGGCGTTTGCGGACCGCGGCGAGGTTTTTTTCAAGCGAAGCGTAGATTTTTTTTAGCGACGCGGGGGTCGTGGCGATCTCGGGCATGGCGCCTCCTTAGGATTCGCGCGAAAATAACAGATCGATTTTATCAAACACAGAAACTATTGCCGCGATCATACCCGAAACCGACAGCCGGTATTTGCGGGTTATACTGCTTCCGGATGGGGAAACCGTGCACAACGCCTTTTTTGACAGGGCCTTCAAGCCATCTATGAGAAACGCGGGGGGTGGTCAGCGCATACAGCAGACGCCGCTTGTCGTCACCGGCCGACGATGAAGCTGTCGGCGATCGCTTGCGCCCGGTGGCGTGTCCTTCGAGGAGGGCAGGTCAAGTTCTCTGCGACCCGGTCAGGACGATAAAATCCCCCGGTTTCTGGAGCAGGAATCGGCCTCGTAACTGCACCCCTTCCTTATCCGAGTTTTTTGGAAACCGATCCTTGGAAAATGTTCCCTCCAATCATGAAGTCCGCAAGGCCGGCCGCGCGGGGGAACCTCAACTCGATTTCCTCGAGATCCAGAGGAAGCCGGTGCCAATGTCGGAGGCGGAGGGAGACTTCAAGACGCCTGTCGGCGTCGCGAACGTTCAATGTGGCCGAGAACCCCGGCAGGAAGACCGGACAATTCCGGAGCGTCCTTCCCCAGCGTGCCGGCCAGGAGGGGGCCAGGACCATCTTTTTGCCAGACAATCCAGAGGGTGTAGTTTCCGAGGACACGCCGGTCCGCTTTTGATCGGCGCGCATGATCGAACCACAGCCCGGGTGCTGTCGGGTGGCTCCGGAAGACCGGCGGCGTGGGGTCCGGTTCGTGAATCGCAGTGCCCGCATACCCCCCGAGCCCATTCAAATTCTATCACGAGACCATGAGGGTTGCCGGAAGGGATCGCATCCCGGTGTTCTCGATGTCGAACCGGAAGAGTGCCAGAGGCAGGGAGGAGAAACGGAATCCCTCCGAGTCGTCCGGAAGGGAAAGCGCGCTGAAGGCCGTCAGGCGCAGGCGGATCCCGGGGAGGCCGAGGTATCGCACCGCCGCCTTGGGAAAGATCCCGCTGTAGCGGATCTGGGAGAGGGCCAGCAAGGGAAGGCTGGCCGGGCGTTCGTTTTGAGGATGCGGAATCCTGTGGTCGGAGTGTGTACGGCCAGCCACGCTCCGGGCACCCCTTCCGGCGTGAAAAGTGCGCGGCGTCGGTAGGCGTTTTCCTCCACGGAACCTGGAAATCCTTCGCGGATCCGCGGCTCGGGAGGGATCCGCGCCTGTTCATCGACGATCGGT
Organism: Planctomycetales bacterium; assembly: GCA_005239795.1. Classification (GTDB taxonomy): domain Bacteria; phylum Planctomycetota; class SBBH01; order SBBH01; family SBBH01; genus SBBH01. The sequence continues at coordinate 16,015 of SBBH01000192.1, read as the reverse complement.
GCGTCCCAATTGTTATTCGTGGTGATGTGGGTGAACCGCCCGTCTGGACAGAACTCGATTTTCCCTGCCCCGATCCCACCGAGAGGGACGCCCGCCTCGTTCCGGCGCGCCAGGTCCATGAAGGTCCGTTGGGAGGAGCGACTGGCCATAATCCGCAGGAAGATTACGAGGGAAGGGGAGTCAGGCCGAGCTGTTTTCCCCGGCACTTCAACGAAGAGCTTCGCCTGAACAAATCACGGCTTGAAATCAACGCTCGAGGAGCGCGAGCGCCTTCTGGCGTGGGGCGCCCACCCGCGAGGAGCTGGAACGACTTTTCCGCGGCCTTCAGAACGTCGTCCCAGAGGATCATTTCGGCGTGGGAGGTCAGCGGCGCGGCCGCGAGCAGCGCGATGAGGAAAATGGAGAACGCCAGGGTTGGCCGCGTGAATCTCATCATGGGTCAGACGCCTGACCGGCCGGAAAGTTTGCGCTTTTCGGGGAATTATTGTACCGAAAGGGATGGCCGGGCCGCATGCGACGAGCAGATCGTCGATTCGTGTAGAGAGCCTTACAATGCGCGCCGTGTGGCGCTTACTTCTACTGCTCCTTCTTCCGGCGGGATTCGGCCCAGTGGCGGTGTGCGCCGAGGAGTCTGACCTTTCTCGGGAGATCGAGCCCCTCCGCGGCGGGCTCAAGACCCTCGCACCCGGGAAGGCGCGCGACCAGAAGGAAAAAGCGCTCGCGGCCTTGAACGAGGCGCGCAAACATGCCTTGGAGTTGATTTTCGACGAGGTCCGCTATTCCTATTCCCAGTCGCCTCCCGATCATGGGGAGAGGGCCCAACCCGAGGTGGACAAGCGGGTCAAGGCGGTCAAGACCTGCTGGGAAGAATATCTTCGGGTGAGCGAGGCGCATGAGAGCGGTTTTTGGAAGGACGCCCTGGCACCGGGCACGCTGCCGACGCGCGCACTCCACAAGCGGCTGGCCAAGCTTCTGGCTGATCCCGATTCCTTCTTGCCCCCTTTCGAACGGCTTCTGGCGGCCCACACGCTGGGAGACACGCTCGAGGTCCTTGCGGCAGCTTGGGATACCCCTCTGCAACTTGAAGACGAGGTGGAGCGGGCAATCGCCTTTCGAATCCAGGGGGAAGCGCTCCTCGACTACAACGACCGGATCGCCTGGACCTCGTCCACTCTTGAAGAGCGGCGGGAAGGGCGCGCCATCAACACCTACCGGGTCCTGATGGGACGGCTCCCGATGGAACTTGACGAGCGGCTGGTGCTTTCGGCACGGGGCCACTCCCGCGAGATGAGCCGCCTCCGCTATATGGCGCACGATTCCCCGCGCCCTGAAAATGAAACCTCCTCCTTGCGCGCCACGCACCGGGGGTGGTCGGGGGGCGTCAGTGAGAACATCCACAAGGGGAGCGGGACCTCCTTCGACGGCTGGTACAAGAGCTCCGGCCACCACCGGATCATGCTCGATCCGGGGTCCGCCTCCTTCGGGTTGGGAGAATTCGCGGAGCACAGCACGCTTAATGCCGGCCGGGAGAAATCATGGCGCTTGTCAATTCCTTTGCCGGACGTGGAAAAGCAAAAAGACCATCGCAAACTTCTGGAGAAAGCAATAGCCTTAGGCGTCGGCGGCCCGGCTTCCCTTCGATCCAAGAAGGAGCGACCTGCCGTCAGGGGGTTCGACCCGGCGGATCTTTCGTTCCTGCATGAGATCTGGCGCCTCGCCGGCTCCGAAAAGGCTAACGAAAGAGCCTGTGCCATTTGGCTAGCCGCTGAATACGGCGAGCCCTTGTTCGCTCTCCCGATCGGCCTCGACGCCCTGACTGAGAAGAAAGGAGTGGCGTTCGATGCTGCCGCCGCGGTGGTCCAGCGGTTCGCCGGCGGCCATCTGAAACTGGATCCGGAGGACGCCTACTATGAAACCTTGAGGTGGTGGAAGACGCAGCCCAAGACGTGGCCGTCTTCCGAGAAACGCTGAACAGTTCTACAGCTCAGGACGCTTTGACGAGACGGCGTTCGGCGATCCAGAGGTCGTGGGCCGTCTGCAGGTTCATCCAGAACTCGGGCGTCGTTCCCAAGACACGGGACAGAAGGATCGCGGTTTCCGGCGTCACGGCGCGCCTTTCGGCGATGAGGCCGTTGACCCTCTGGATCGGAACTCCCATCCTAGAGGCAGGTTCCATTTAGGTCATTTCGAGGGGATGCAGGAACTCCTCCAGAAGGATTTCCCCGGGCAAGGTCGGCGGCCTGTTTTTGGGCAACCTGTTTCCTCCCTAATGGTAGTCCGTGATCCGAACGCCCGAGGCGTTTCCGCCTTCAAAACGGAACACGAGCCGGAATTGATCGTTGATTGCGAATAAATGAACGTCAATTGTTCAATAGGCGCAGATTGAGAAAGCCGTGCTCGCATAGTGATGTTTTGAAATCTTGTTTCGCGAAGCGTGGACCAGATTCTCCGCCTACGTGACTTCGTCACTCCGGCGGATCCGCCGTAATGAGTGAAGCAATGGGAGGCGGAAAGGCGCGGCCCCCGAAGATCGTGTCTGCACTGCGACACCCCGAGGGGGCCGCAACGCCGCAGATGGTCCCGCGATCGGCGAAATGGCGCGCCCGGCAGGAGTTGAACCTGCAACCCCCTGGTTCGAAGCCAGGTACTCTATCCAGTTGAGCTACGGGCGCTTGGGCGGCTTGTATGATAGCCGCTCATGGGCGCGCCGACGCTGGTCTCTTGGAGCAGCGGCAAGGACAGCGCCTGGACCCTTCACCGTCTGCGGGGGGATCCCGAGATCCAGGTGGAAGGGCTTTTCACCACGGTGAACGAGGATGTCGGGCGCGTCGCCATGCACGCGGTGCACCTCGAGATCCCGCGCGCGCAAGCCGAAGCGGCGGGGGTGGCGCTTGAGGGGATCCCGATTCCGGCCCGCTGTACGAACGAGGAGTACGAGTCGGCGATGCGGGCGTTCGTGGAGAAATCCCGCCGCCGGGGGATCACGCGTATGGCTTTCGGGGATCTTTTTCTTGAGGAGATCCGGAGGTACCGCGAGCGGAACCTCACAGGGACAGGGATGACTCCGATCTTTCCTCTTTGGGGCCTTTCCACCGACCGCCTGGCGCGGGAGATGGTGGCCGGGGGCTTGGCGGCCCGTGTGGTCTGCGTGGATCCCCGCCAGCTTTCGCGCGATTTCGTGGGACGGGAGTTCGACGCGGCGTTTCTCGCGGAGCTCCCTTCGGGCGTGGACCCTTGCGGGGAGCGGGGGGAGTTCCACACCTGCGTCACCGGCGGGCCGATCTTCCGAAATCCGGTCCCGGTTTCTCTGGGAGAGGTTGTTGAACGGGATGGATTCGTCTTCGCGGACCTTTTTCTTTAAGATCCTCGACCGCCAGGGGGCAGAAGAGGATGAAACAACAGAAATTCGTCTACTTCTTCGGCGGCGCCAAAGCGGAAGGCCTGGGCGGCCAGAAGGAGCTTTTGGGCGGCAAGGGGGCGGGCCTGGCGGAAATGACCCGGATCGGGCTTCCCGTCCCGGCTGGATTCACGATTACGACGGCCGTCTGCGATCTCTACTACAAGAGCGGAAAACGGTTCCCCCAGGGGCTCGAGAAGGAAGTCGCCCGGCACTTGTCGCGCCTCGAAAAAGTGACCGGGAAACGCCTGGGGGATCCGAAAGATCCGCTCTTGGTGTCGGTCCGCTCGGGGGCGGCCCGCTCCATGCCCGGCATGATGGAGACGATCCTGAACCTGGGCCTGAACGACCGCTCCGTCGAGGGGCTCGCGGCCAAGACCCAAAATCCCCGTTTCGCCTACGACGCCTACCGGCGCTTTATCCAGATGTATGCGGTAACCGCCCGGGGACTGCCGCGCGAGCGGTTCGTCGAGGCGCACGAGAGGGCGAAAACCCGGCACAGGGCCAGGACCGACCCGGAGCTTCCGGCCGGCGCCTTGAAGGGGCTGGTCCAGGAGTTCCAGCGGATTTACCAGCAACTTGAGCGGAAACCGTTCCCGCAGGATCCCGCCGAGCAGATGTGGGGGGCGATCGAAGCCGTCTTCGGCTCCTGGATGGCCGAGAAGGCCGTCACCTACCGCAAGGTTGAGAAGATCACGGGGCTTGCGGGAACCGCCGTCAACGTCGTCCAGATGGTCTTTGGCAACAAGGGGGACAGCTCCGGCACGGGGGTCTGCTTCACGCGCGATCCCTCGACAGGCGAGAACGTCTTCTACGGCGATTTCCTGGTGAACGCTCAGGGGGAGGACGTGGTGGCCGGGATCCGCACGCCGCTGCGCCTTGCGGAAATGGAGCGGCGGATGCCCGCGGTCTACCGGCAGCTCGCGGCCGTGCGCCGGCGTCTCGAGCGCCACTATCAAGACGTGCAGGACATCGAGTTCACCGTCGAGGAAGGAAAGCTCTATATCCTGCAGTGCCGCACGGGGAAGCGCACCCCCGCCGCCGCCTTCCGGATTGCGGTGGATCTGGCCCGCGAGGGGGTGATCGACCGGAAGACGGCGGTCCGCCGGATCGCTCCGGAGGATATCGAGCGGCTTTTCTACCCGGTGGTCGATTCTAAAATCTCTGCGGCCGAGAAGGACCGGGCGAGGCTTGCGCGCGGGATCAACGCGGTGCCAGGGGCGGCCGCGGGACAGATTGTTTTCACGGCCCACGAGGCGGAGCGGCGCGCCGCGGCGGGCGACCGGGTGATCCTGGTGCGCAAGGAAACGTCCCCTGAGGACGTCGGCGGCATGCACGTCGCGCAGGGGATCCTGACCGCGACGGGGGGAAAGACCTCCCACGCCGCCGTCGTCGCGCGCGGCTGGGGAAAATGCTGCATCGTGGGGTGCGAGGCACTTTTGGTTGACGCCGCCAAGCAGGAGATGCGCGCCGGAGGAAAAATCTTGCGCGAGGGGGATCCCGTGACCCTGGACGGCGCCGATGGCTCCGTCTACGCGGGGGAGCTTCCCCTGGTGCAGCCGGGGCTTCCGGCGTGTTTCAAAACGCTCATGTCTTGGGCGGACGCCTTTCGGGGCCTCGCGGTCCGCGCCAATGCTGACACGCCGTATGACGCCGAAAACGCCGTGGCGCTCGGCGCGGAGGGGATTGGACTCTGCCGCACGGAGCATATGTTTTTCGACTCTGAGGAAAGGCGCCTGGCGATTCAGCAGATGATCGTCGCGGGCACGGCCCAGGCGCGCCAGAAGGCGCTCGCCAAACTTCTTCCTTTCCAACGGAACGATTTCATCGGGATTTTTAAGGCGATGGACGGAAAACCTGTGACGATCCGCCTCATCGACCCGCCGCTTCATGAGTTTTTGCCGCAGGAGCGCCCCAAGCAGGAGGAGCTTGCCCGCCGGATCGGCGTGTCACCCGAGTTTTTGACGCGCCGCGTGGAGCAGCTGCGTGAGACAAACCCGATGCTCGGGCACCGCGGATGCCGCTTGTCGATCACGTACCCTGAGATCCTCCGGATGCAGGTGACAGCGATCCTAGAGGCGGCCGTCCTCTGCCGCCGGAAAGGGATTCGCGCGATCCCTGAGATCATGCATCCCCTGGTGATGGACGAGAGGGAATTCGCGATCCTCGAGGCTGAAACGCGTCGGGTCGCCGAGGAGGTGTTCGCGCGTCAGAAGAGGCGCGTCCCCTACCTGGTCGGGACGATGATCGAGATCCCGCGGGCGGTCCTGCGCGCCCGAGAGATCGCCCTGCGGGCCCAATTTTTCTCTTTTGGCACAAACGACCTCACACAAATGGCGATGGGGCTCTCACGCGACGACGCGGGGCGCTTCCTTCCGCATTATGTGGGCGAAGAGGGGAACGGCGTTTTTAAGAAGGACCCTTTCCAGACCCTGGACGGCGCCGGCGTCGGGGAGCTCGTCAAAATCGCGATCGAACGGGGGCGCGCCGCTCGTCCAGGTCTCAAGATCGGCATCTGCGGCGAGCATGGCGGGGACCCCGACTCGATCCGGTTCTGCCACGCGGCGGGGATGGATTACGTCTCCTGTTCGCCGTTTCGCGTGCCAATCGCGAGGCTCGCCGCCGCCCAGGCGGCGCTGGCAGCGGGAGACGCCAGGAGACCGACCCGCCGCCATCCGCGGCGAAAGTTCGTCAAGGCGTGATTCCGCTTCTGGCGCTTTTCGCCGGGGTGTTCGCGATCGGGTTCGCCCCCATCTTGGCCAAGTGGGGGATGGGGGAAGAGGGGGTCGGCCCCGCAGCGGCGGCGTTCTGGCGGATGGCCCTGGCCGCCCCGGTTTTCTGGGTTGTCTACCGGTTCCGGGAGAAGGGGCGGTGCGCCCCGCCTCGTCCGGACTGGACGCTCCGGGTGGCACCGGGACTCTTCTTCGCGGCGGATCTGGTCTCCTGGCACGCGGCGTTCCATCACACCACGACCGCCAACGCAACGTTGCTGGCAAACCTCGCGGCAGCGGGGGTTCCCTTGATCGGCTGGCTCTGGTTCAAGGAGCGGTTCACGGTGCGGTTCGCCCTGGGGGCTTTGACGGCGCTCGCCGGGACCGCGCTTCTGGTGGGGTCCGGTGTCGCCCTCGGCGCCGGGCGGCTCCGGGGGGATTTTTTAGCGTGCCTGACGGCGGTCTTCTATTCGGGGTATCTCCTGTCCGCCAAGCGGCTCCGCGAGCGTTTTTCCACGGTTGCCATCATGGCCTGGTCGTCCGTAGCCGCCTCGATGGCCCTGGCGCCGGCGGCGGTGCTCCTCGGGGAGCGTTTTGTCCCAGGTTCCGTGCGCGCCTGGGTGAGCCTCGCGGCCCTCGCGATCGTCTGCCAGGTGTTGGGGCAGGGGGCGATAGTCTACGCCTTGGCACACCTGCCGGCCGGGTTTTCCGCGGTCGGGCTTGTGGTTCAGTCGGTGGTTGTGGCGCTTTTGGGGTGGGGTCTTCTGGAGGAGACGATGACGCCGCTGCAGCTCGCGGGCGGCGCGCTCGTCATGACAGGCGTGGTTCAGGCGCGCCTCGGGAGCCGTGCGGAACAGCCGGGCGTCCGCCGAAAAAGTCCGCCGCTGGGTAGGGAATTGTGAGACACTTTCCTGACGATGGACGTTCTTGAGAGTCGCGTGCAGACGTCCGACCCCGCCTTCCAGGCGAACGCGGCGGCCTATAGACAACTCGTTGACACCTACAAGGAACGCCTCGCCCGGGTCAAGAAAGGAGGGGGCGAGCGGGCCCAAAAACGCCACGCCGAGCAGGGGAAGCTCGTCGCGCGCGAGCGGATCGACCGGCTTCTCGATTCCGGATCCCCCTTCCTGGAGCTTTCGCCTTTAGCCGCCTGGGGTCTTTACGACGGCGAGGCGGCTTGTGCCGGGATCATCACCGGGATCGGCCGCGTCGCCGGCCGCGAATGCATGATCGTCGCCAATGATGCGACCGTCAAAGGGGGGAGCTACTACCCCCTCACGGTCAAAAAGCATGTCCGGGCCCAGGAGATTGCGATCGAGAACCGCCTCCCCTGCGTGTATCTCGTGGATTCCGGCGGGGCGTTTTTGCCGATGCAGGCGGAGGTCTTTCCCGACAAGGAGCATTTTGGAAGGATCTTCTATAACCAAGCCATCATGTCGGCCCAAAAAATCCCCCAGGTCGCTGTGGTTCTGGGGCTTTGCACCGCCGGCGGCGCCTACGTCCCGGCAATGTCGGACGAGGCAGTGATCGTGAAGGGGAACGGCGCGATCTTCTTGGGGGGGCCGCCCTTGGTGAAAGCGGCGACTGGGGAGACGGTCTCGGCGGAGGAGTTGGGCGGGGCGGATGTCCACTGCCGAAAATCGGGCGTCGCCGACCATTACGCCGCCGACGAAGAAGAGGCGCTCCGGATCGCGCGCAACATCGTGGAAAACCTCAACACGCGAAAAGATGTCGCGCTCGATGTCACATCCCCCGAGGATCCCCAGTACGACCCGCAGGAGCTTTACGGGATCCTGCCGAGCGATCTTAAAAAATCGTTCGACGTCAAAGAGGTGATCGCCCGGATCGTCGACGGGAGCCGCTTTCATGAATTCAAGGCGCTCTATGGGGTCACGCTCGTCACGGGGTTCGCGCGGATCATGGGGTACCCGATCGGGATCATCGCCAACAACGGGATTCTCTTCAGCGAATCCGCCTTGAAGGGGGCGCATTTCATCGAGCTCTGCGTCCAGCGCGGGATCCCGCTCCTCTTCCTGCAGAACATCACCGGTTTCATCGTGGGAAAACAGTATGAAGCCGGCGGAATAGCAAAAGACGGCGCCAAGATGGTGCACGCCGTAGCCACCGCGCGCGTCCCGAAATTCACCGTCATCATCGGGGGATCCCACGGCGCGGGGAACTACGCCATGTGCGGGCGGGGATACCTGCCGCGCTTCCTTTTCATGTGGCCCGGCGCGCGCATCTCCGTCATGGGAGGGGAGCAAGCGGCCGGGGTCCTCACCACGATCAAGAAGGACCAGCTTGCCCGCGAGGGGAAATCCTGGGACGCGGCCGAGGAAAAGAAGATGCATGGCGAGATCCTGGCCCGCTACGACGAGGAGGGGTCTCCCTATTTCAGCACCGCCCGTCTCTGGGACGACGGGATTTTAGACCCGGTCGAGACGCGCACGGCTTTGGGGCTTTCGATTTCGGCGAGCCTCAATGCTCCGATCGAGAAGACCGTCCCCGGCGTCTATCGGATGTAGCGATGCTCTCCGCGCGGATGAGGTCTTGGCTTTCGGGGGTGTTCCTGCTTGGGGGATGCGCTGGGATCAAGGAGCCGCCTTTGTCCAGGGTGATCTATTGTCTACCGCCTCCGAGGAGTACGGAGGGCTTCCTTCTCAGGATCGCAACATCGATGGAAAAAGAAGAGAAGACGATTTCCCTTGAAGCGAGGGTTTTAGCACTCGAACCCACACAGGCGGGGACGGTTTTGGCTGTCCTTGTGGACGATTCGCTTCGACCGAAACAGATTCTTGAGCTTGATGGAGAAGGGGGAGCGTTGTGGCGGTTCGACTGGCCGGCCGGAGTGGGGGATTTCGTATTTGCGCTCGGCTGAGATTCTGCCGAACGGAAATCTCTTCATTGCCGGCGTTTGCGGGGAGTCCCAGAAGGGGATCTGGGGATTTGCCAAGGCGGCGTTCGCGGAGATCGATCGCCAAGGCCGAGAGGCCCGCTCGTTTTCACTGGGACCCGTGGGACCGCTGACAGCGGTTCACCCTTCAGGACCGGATCGCGTTCTCTTCGTAGATGGCTCTCTTCTTCGGGAGGTCGATTGGCACGGGGTGACCCAGAGGGAGCTTCGCTTGAGTGAGCGGGTCACCTTGTATGACGCCGAGGCCCTTTCGAACGGGAACTGCCTTGTGGCGATGAAAATGTGGCCCGTCGACGTCGGGAATGGCGCCGCACCGGGGCGGGTCACCGAACTTACGTGGGAAGGGGAAGAGAAGTGGGCGGTTGAACATCCCTGTCCTGTTTCCTTGCAGGGCTTCCGGAAGGGCGGCTCCTCGTGGGGGGCGGCTGAGGGAGACTATGCGGTCGAGTTCGACCGCGCCGGGAAGCGCCTGCGCGAGTTCAAGGAGGCCAAGGGGGCGATCGCTTATTTCTCCATCGGCGCGGTGGAACCAGTTCTCGCTGAAAAGACATTGGTTTACGCGGTCGATCTCGACGGGCCGGACGAGAAGGAAATCTCGTCGCTCCGGTTCGCCGATGGTGCGGGGGCTTATGTTCGCGCCATGGCGGTGGACCGTCATGTCTACGCGATGCGCGCGACGCGCCGGGGAACGGTTCTTCTGACGCTCGCCGACGACGAGGGGCGCCCCCAGGGATTGGCCGAGGTCGATTCCGGGGGAAATACGTTGTGGAAATTCGATTGGCCTCAAGGGACGGCGGGGATCACGCATATGCGCTCGGCGAGCCTTCTCGATCATGGCCATCTTCTCGTTGTCGGCTATGTTGGCGGGTTCGACGGGGAGCGGTTCCCCCAGGGCGTCGTGCTCGAAATGAGCCGGGAGGGGAAGGAGATTCGGCGGCTCGAGCTGGGGGCCGCGCGGTATCTGGGGAGCGTCCGCACGCTCGAGAAGGATCGGCTTTTGGTCGTCGGCGAAGAGGTCTATGAGATCGATTGGAAAGGGAAGCGGCTGTTCACGCTCGGGACCTCCCAGGACAAGCCCCAGCAGTTTCGCGATGCCGTCGCCGTCGAGGGGGATATGTCGTTGCGGCGTTCGGATGGGTCGCGAAGTTCGACCGAGAAGGCCGGTCGGTCTGGTCCGCGGCGCACAAGAATCCGGTGTCCGTACAGGGCCTGCCGGACGGCGGGATCCTCGCGGCCGGGTGAGGGGTTCCGGCGGTCGAGATCGACCGCGCCGGCAACGTCCTGCGGACATATCCAGAAGCGTGCAGCCTTGCCGCGCTCTTGTCTAAATAACACGGCGCGGTGAACTTCCCCGGCGCTGGCGTGTACTATCTACTTCAGGAGGTGTTGATGATCAAACGACCCACGATTTTGTTGCCGGCTGCGGTTTGGGGAAGCGTCGTTCTTGCGAGCACGTTTCTTGGAGCTGGGGAAGCGCCCCCCCCTTCCGCTGTGGGATGCGTTTACTACAGCCATTCGGTGGCCGACCCCCAGAGCGCCGGAGGGCGGCGGATGGTGCTTGAGCCGGTCCCGCGAGAGGGGGAAGAGCCGCCAGCCGTCATTTCGTTCGCAGACAAGATTCGCGGCCTCTTCATGTTTCGGGCCACTTCCGCCGGGACAATCCTCTATTGGGAAGACAAACAGATCCGGGAGTACGACAGGACGGGGAAGGTCGTCTGGGAGCTTTCCGCGGAAAAGGTCAAAGAGGGGGGTTTTGGCGGCTTTTCCTCTGTGGATCTCCTGCCTTCTGGAAATTTTGTTGTGACAGGGCGCGACTCTCCCCCGGCTGAGGTCGACCGCCAGGGGAAGGTTTTGCGTCGGCTTCCGGCGGCGACCCCTCTGATATCAGTGCGGGTCTGCCCCGACGGGCACCTCCTGGGAGTGACGGACAAAGGGGAGGTTGTGGAGATGGATTGGGAGGGGAAAATCCTCGCTCGGGTGCCTCACACGGGCGATACAGGGGTGTTCTGTCATGACGCCGCCAAGCAGGAAAATGGCCATTATCTGGTCGTCGGTGAGAGGCTCATCGATCCTTCGATCGATCCGGGGCCGGGGTACAAGGGGAAGAAGGGAACCGTGGCCGAGATCGACCGAGAGGGCCGGATCGTCTGGGCCGGTTTTCATGGATGCCCTCGCACGGTCCAGATCCTTCCCGATGAACATCTCCTCGTCGGGGCGAGCTGAGGGCTTCATGCGGTCGAGTTCGACCGCCAGGGGAAATGTGTTCGGGAGTTTCCGAAGGCGACGCGCGTCGTCCTGTGGCTTCCCGCAGGGCCGGCGCCCCAATGAGTAAGAGAAGGGACCTGCGTATGAACCGGGATAGGAGAGCATGGTTGCCGGCCGCCGCGGCGATTTTCTGGATTGGCGCTTCTGCCTGGTCGGCGCCGGCCGGGGTATCCCAGAAATGGAGCGGAGATGTTTTTTACGTGGCTCTCAACAAGTCGGAGCCGGGAACGGAGCCGGTCGTCCTCGTCCGGATCGCTTCCGACGGGTCAACTCAGGTCGTCAGAGAGGCGTCACTTTCGTGGCAGTCGCTCCTGGCGACATCCCGGGGGACGATCCTCGCCTGGGATGGCGCGGGGATCCAAGAATTCGACCGGGATGGCAAGCTTCTCTCCCAGACGCCGCCGAGGTGCATGGGGGGGGTGACACCCCGCTTCGTCGACGTTTTTCCCAATGGGAATTTTCTCGTCTGCGGCCGGACCTATAAAGCCGCCGAGATCCGCAAGAAAATGCTCGACGATCTTGGTGCTGCGAAAGCCCTAACCCCGCCTGCTGAGGGGGAGGCGATGGGCCGGGGGTTGGAAATCTGCGAGATCGACCCACAGGGGAATACGCTCCACAGCCTCGTTTTTCCATTCTCTTTCGACTCCGTGCGCGCGGCCGATGCCGGCGGTTTCGTTTGCGTTTCAGGGCGCCGCATTTTCGAGATGGGGTGGGATGGCCTGGAAAAAAATGTCGTAACAATTGATAAAACAATGACTTGCGTCGACGCCGTGAAGCTGGCGAACGGCCACTATCTTTTCGCCGCCTATATCACCCAAGCCCGTGGAAAAGCCGGGTGCGTCGCCCAGATCGATCTCGCCGGGAAGATCATTTGGTCGGGCGAGTATGATTGCCCCGTCGGGATTCAGGCCTTGCCGGAGGGGGGCGCGCTCGTCCGGGGGGGGTGAAGCCTCCTCCCGGTCGAGTTCGACCGGCAGGGAAAACGCGTACGCGAATTTCCGAAGGAGGCCAGGGGAGCGATCGTCTGGCTTCCGCCAGCTCCCGCGCCACGTCCGGCGAAGTAGCCTGGTGCTTTTTGGTATAGTGCGTCGATGGCGCCGCAGACGCTCCTGTGCGAGAAGTCGGGCGATCTTTTCCGGATCACGCTCAACCGTCCCGATGTCCACAACGCTTTAAACGACATTCTTCTGAATGAGCTGTACCAGGCGCTCGAGGCTGCCGGGCAGGATCCGTCTGTCCGTGTCGTGGTGCTCGCCGGCTCCGGCAAGAATTTCTCGGCGGGCGCCGATGTGAACTGGCTTTCACGCATCGCGGGGTATTCCTTCGAGGAGAACAAGAAAGACGCCGCGCGGTTCCGCCAGGCGCTTCTCGCGTTTCTGGAATGCCCCAAGCCGATCGTGGCGCGCGTCCACGGCCATGCGATCGCTGGGGCGACGGGGCTTGTGTCGGTCTGTGATGTGGCCGTCTCCGTCCCGTGGGCCCGGTTCGGCCTGACGGAAGTCCGCCTCGGGATCGTCCCGGCGATGGTGGGGCCGTTTGTCCTGCGCAAGGTCGGCGTCTCGGCGTTCACGCACCTGGCGGTGACAGGGGACTTGATCGAGGCGCCGGAGGCCTTGAGGATCGGCCTCGTGCACCAGGTTGTGGAAGAGGCCCAGCTCGACGCGGCGGTGGAGAAGCTTTGCGATTCGTTCCGGCGGAGCGCCCCGACGGCGCTGGCCCTGGCGAAGAAACTCGCGTTCGCCTATCCGGCGCTCTCCTGGAACGAGGCGGGAAAACTCAGCCTCGAGTCGATCGCCCGGCAACGCGTCAGCCCCGAAGGGCAGGCGGGGCTCGCGGCATTTCTGGAGAAGAAAAGCCCCCCCTGGGCTCCCGCTCCGTCATGACTCATGACTGGCTTTAATCGGATCCTCATCGCCAACCGCGGGGAGATCGCCGTGCGCATCATCCGCGCCGCGCGCGAGGTGGGGATCGAGAGCGTCGCCGTCTACTCCGAGGAGGACCGCGGGGCGTTCCACGCGAGGCTTGCCGACGAGGCGGTCGAGATCGGCCCCGGCGACCCGGCTGAGAGCTATCTTCATATGGGGAAACTCATCGACGCTGCGCAAAAGACCGGCGCCGAGGCGATCCACCCCGGGTACGGCTTCTTGTCGGAGAGCGCCGCATTCGCCGCGGCGGTGGCAGGCGCGAGCCTTGTCTGGATTGGGCCGCCTGCCGGGGTGATCGAGAAGCTCGGGAGCAAGCGCCGCGCGCGCCTCATGGCGCGCGACATGGGGATTCCCTTGGTCTCGGGATTTTCCCGCGAGGCGGCGACGGACGCCGAGCTCCTCGCGGCCGCCCCTTCGGTGGGATTTCCACTTCTCGTGAAGGCCGCCAATGGCGGAGGCGGCAAGGGAATGCAGGTCGTCCGATCGATGGAGGAGCTGCCTGCGGCCCTGGCGAGGGGCCGGCGCGAGGCCCAGGCCGCCTTCGGAAGCGACGAGGTGCTGATCGAAAAATTCGTGGCGCATCCGCGCCACGTGGAGGTGCAGATCCTGGCCGACGGCCGCGGGAACGTCGTGCATTTGGGGGAGCGCGACTGCTCCATCCAGCGGCGCCACCAGAAGATCGTGGAGGAAAGCCCCGCGCCGCATCTGACGGACGACGAGCGCGCGGAGATCTGCCGTGCGGCGGTGCGCCTCGCCGAGGAGGTGGGCTACGTCGGCGCCGGCACGGTCGAGTTCCTCTGGACGAGCGAGCGCACATTCCACTTTCTGGAAGTGAACACCCGCCTTCAGGTGGAGCACCCCGTGACGGAAATGCGCACCGGGATCGACATCGTCAAATGGCAGTTCCGGATCGCCGCGGGGGAGCGCCTCGACTTTTCCCAGCGGGAGGTGCGGCCGCGCGGCGCCGCGATCGAGGTCCGGGTCTGCGCCGAGAACCCCGACGAGAACTTCTCCCCCTGTACGGGCGTCGTCGAGGAGCTCGAGGAGCCCGCCGGAGCCGGGATCCGCGTCGATTCGGGGCTCTGGGCGGGCCAGACGGTCGGCGCCCGCTACGATTCGCTCCTGGCGAAAATCATCGCCTGGGGACAGGACCGGCGGGAGGCGAGCGCCCGCCTCCGGCGAGCCCTGGCCGACACCGTTATCCTGGGATGTCCCACCAACATCGGTTTTTTGGGGGACGTTCTGGCCAGCAGCGCGTTCCGGGAGATGTCGCTTTCCACCGATTTTCTGGAGCGCCATGCGGGGGAGCTCGCCGAGGCGCGCGAGGAGCGCCGCCGCCGCGGGAGCCTCGCGGCGGCGGCCCTCGCGGCCGCAGGCGAGGCGGACAAACTCGGCCGCGCGGCGAAGGCGTCCGGGGCGCCGTCCGGTTCGGCGCCGCCCGCCGCCGACCCCTGGAATGATCCGCGCCTGGCGGCATTTCGCCTCGGAAGGGCCCCGTGAAGCGGGAGGTTCTGGAAATCGATGGCCGCGAGGTGGTGTTTTCGGCCCAGCCGGCCGGGGCGGACGTTTTCCGCATTCAACTGGTCGAAGAAGAGCGGCTCGTGGAGGTGCATCTGGCGCGCTTGGGTGAGGGGGCGTACCGCCTCTCCTGGGAAGGCCAAACCCTGCGGGTGCGCGTTTCGCGCGACGCGGCGGGAGGGATGTTCCTCGTCGTGGAAGGGGCTTCCTTCCGGGTCCGTCGCGGGGCGCCCCGGTCGGGGTCCGTCGCGGGAGCGGGCCCCTCCCGCACGGCGGCCCCCACGCCGGGGATCATCCGACAGGTTCTCGTGGCGCCCGGCGACAGCGTCAAGAGAGGACAGATTGTGATCTTGATGGAGGCGATGAAGATGGAGTGCCCCGTGGCGGCCGGGAAGGACGGCACCGTGGCCCGCACTCTGGTAGAAGTTGGCAAGACGGTGGATGCCGGAACAGAACTGATGATCATCGATTAATGCGGATGAAACGCCAAACAACACAATGAACCTTCCTTCTCGGGTCAAAGTGGTGGAAGTCGGCCCCCGCGACGGCCTGCAGAACGAAAAAGCCGTCGTACCGCTCGCGGCGAAAATCGCTTTCGTCGAGGCGCTGGCCGACGCGGGGCTTCCCGTCGTCGAGGCGGGGGCTTTTGTGCGGGCCGATCGCATCCCCCAGATGGCCGATTCCGACCAGGTTTTTGCGGGAATCCGCCGGCGCCGCGGCACGGTCTATGCGGCGCTTGTTCCCAACCGGCAGGGGTTCGACAAAGCCGTGGCCTCGAAGGTCGGCGAGATTGGCGTCTTCACGGCGGCGAGCGAAGCGTTTAATCAAAAGAACATCAACGCCTCGATCGCCGAATCAATCGACCGCTTTTCGGAATTCGTTCCGGAGGCCCGCGCGAAGAAAATCCGCGTGCGGGGATATGTTTCTACTTGCTGGGTCTGCCCTTACGCTGGACCGGTCCCCCCGGCGGCGGTCCTGGACGTCGCGCGGCGCCTCATCGGTCTCGCGGTCGATGAGATCTCGCTGGGGGACACAGTCGGCGCGGCGGCGCCCCAGGAGGTCGAGCGCACCTTGAAAACGCTTTTGGATGCCGGGGTGGAGCCAACAAAACTCGCCTTTCACGGGCATGACACGCGCGGGACGGCGCTCGCCAACGCCTTGGCGGCCCTCGCAAGCGGGATCTCGGTCCTGGACAGCTCCGCCGGCGGGCTGGGGGGGTGCCCCTATGCGCCGGGGGCGGCCGGGAACCTCGCCACCGAGGATCTTCTCTACATGTTGCACGGA
The DNA here is from genome assembly GCA_005239795.1 of Planctomycetales bacterium. Lineage (GTDB taxonomy): Bacteria > Planctomycetota > SBBH01 > SBBH01 > SBBH01 > SBBH01. The sequence continues at coordinate 1 of SBBH01000192.1, read as the reverse complement.
T
>SBBH01000119.1 GCA_005239795.1 Planctomycetales bacterium | reverse complement strand
GCGGGGGAGGGGGCCGGGGCAGGAAGCGTCCGCGATGCGGTGGAGCTTCTGGGCGCGCGGCGGATCGGGCACGGCCTGCGAAGTCTCGAGGACCCGTCGCTTGTGACGCGCCTCGCCGAGGCCGGCGTGACGCTCGAAATCTGCCCCACGTCGAACGTGGCTACGGGGCTTGTGCCGGCCTTGGCGCGCCACCCTTTGCCGGAATTTTTGGCGCGGGGCGTGCCGGTGAGCCTCGGCTCCGACGACCCGGCTTTTTTCGGGACGACGCTTTCGGATGAAATGGCGCGCGCGCACGCAGATCTGGGGGTTTCCCTCGCGGCGCTCGACGCGATAACCGACACGGGGCTTGCCGCCGCTTTTTGTCCCGTGGCCGTGCGCGAAACGCTCAAGGCCGGGCTCATGCGCGAGCGCACGTCTCTACGCCGTGCGGCGGGACTGGAAAAAATTTTCGGGAAAGAATAAAAATTTTGAGGATTTTCCTTTGAGGCGCTCGCGCCGTCGCGCAGAATAATTTCTAGAACATCATGGTCGACCGAAATCTTCCACGGGAAAAGATTGTCGATCTCTACGCGGCCAAGCCGTTGACGCGGGAACAACAGGTGCGAAAGGGGAAGCATCTCACCACGCCGGTGCGTCAGATCGTGGTGACGCCCGAGATGGCGGCCTCCGATCTTGTCGAGCAGATGGCGGGGATGTCGATTCAGGCCCGGAACCTCGGCCAGTGCGCCCGGATCCTGGAGCGGATGATGACCGACCCTGACCGCCCGACGGTCATCCTCGGGATGGCGGGCCCTTTGATCGCGGCGGGGCTGCGCCGCGTGATCCGGGATCTGGTGGTCTCGGGCGCGGTCGACGCCGTGGTCTCCACCGGCGCGATCTTCTACCAGGATATCTACCAAGCGCGCGGATACCGCCACTACAAGGGAACGCCCCAGGCCGACGACACGGAATTGCGCGATCTCTACATCGACCGGATCTACGACACCTACGTCGACGAGGAGAAATTCTGGGAGACCGACATGTGGTGCGGCAAGGTCGCCGACGAATTGCCGCCCGGCGAATACTCGAGCCGGACGTACCTGGAGGAGCTCGCCAAGCGTCTCTCGGATCCCGAATCGATCGTCTACCAATGCGGACGCCTGGGGATTCCGATGTTCGCGCCGGCCTTAAACGACTCCTCGATCGGGATCGGCCTCACGGAGCACTATCACCGCTCGGTGCGCGAGGACCGGCCGGGTGTCGTCATCAGCTCCATCCGGGACGCCTATGAGCTGACACAGCTCGTGGTGCACTCCAAGAAGACCGCCGCGATCTACCTGGCCGGGGGCGTGCCGAAAAATTTCATCAACGACTCGGTCGTGGCCGGCTACATCTTCGGCGTCGAGAAAGGGCACAACTACGCCATCCAGGTGACGACGGCGAACAGCTGGGACGGAGGGCTCTCGGGGTCGACCTTGAGCGAGGCCCAGTCCTGGGGAAAGATCAAGAAGGAGGCCGATTTCGCGATGGCGCAGGTGGAGCCCAGCGTCTCGGTGCCGCTCTTGGCCGCCTCCCTTTTCAGCAAGGGGGTCTTGGCCTGCCGCTCCCGCATCCAGTACCGCTGGGAGGAACGCATCTTGAAAGAGCTTCGCCACATTCCGGTGCGCTCGGAGCGCCAGCCCGAGAAGCCGAAAGCCAAGCGCGCCTCGCGCCGGCGCGTCCCGACGGGCGGCAACGGCAGCAGCGCGCGCCGCCGCTGATTTTTCTGGTCTTGCCGCCGGACGATCCGCTAAGGTACTGCGGCCGTGCTAGACGGGGGAGTAGCGGCCCCCTGTGGCCCGCAGTCCGCTTGACGCGGGGTCGAACCCCCCCCGGAGGCCCAAGGCCGCAAGATGCTCAGGTCCCGCACGCGGCATTGAAGCCTGGGTCCCATGCAGCGGGAGCCCGGCAACCCCGCCAGGTCCGGAAGGAAGCAACGGTCACCGGTGTCTTGCGCGTGCCGTGGGGTCGCCTGGGTGGAGCTGGCGGCGGGGCCGGAGGCTTGAGGCCGGGGTCGATGGGGGGTGCACGGCGTTTACAGACATGAGTCACGCGTCATGAGTTGCGTTACAATTCGCGGACGCATGACGCGTGTCCCGTGACGCGTGTCCCGTGACGCGTGACGACTGATATGTCCTACCTTGCGCTGGCCCGGCGCTACCGTCCCCAAACCTTCGCCGACGTCGTCGGTCAGGAGGCGGTCGTCCAGACCCTGGCCAATGCCCTCACGGTGGGACGCGTCGCGCAGGCCTATCTGCTGGCGGGTCCTCGCGGCGTGGGGAAGACGACGCTCGCGCGGATCCTGGCCATGGCCTTGAACTGCTCCCAACGCCGCAAGGCCGCCGACCCGTGCGGCGCGTGCGACCCGTGCCGGCAAACGGCGCAAGGGGAAGACCTCGATGTCCTGGAGATCGACGGTGCCAGCCACAACGGCGTGGAAGCGATCCGCACAATTTGCGCGAATGTCCTCACCCTGCCGGCGCGTGGAAAATACAGGGTCTACATCATCGACGAGGTGCACATGCTGAGCGCCTCGGCCTTTAACGCGCTCTTGAAGACGCTCGAAGAGCCGCCGCCGCACGCGATGTTCATTTTCGCCACGACGCATCCGCACAAGATCCTCCCGACGATCTTGTCGCGCTGTCAGCGGTTCGACCTGCGCCGGATCGCGCCGGAACAGATCGCAGCGCGCTTGGCGGAAGTCTGCCGCCAGGAGAAGCTCGCGGCGTCCCCAGCGGCCTTGGCCCAGATCGCCGCGCGGGCCGAAGGGGGATTGCGCGACGCGCTGACCCTCCTGGATCAGGCGCGGGCTTTGAAGGGGGCGGGCCAGCTTGAACCCCGCGATGTGCGGGCGATGCTGGGCCTGGCTGAATCGGAGGAGATCGACGCGTTGCTTTTGGATTTCACGCGGGGAGATGTGGGGGCTGTCCTCGCGCGCCTCGCGGAGGTTTGGAGCGCCGGCAAGGATCTGGAATCGTTCGCCCGGCAGATTTTGGAGTACTCGCTCGAGCGCGTGGGACAGGCTTCGCCCGGGGAGAGAACTGCTCTCGTGCGTTTGGGGAGCGCGCTTCTTGCGGTCTGGCCACAGCTCTCGCCCAGCCGCGCTGGTCGGACCGCGTTCGAATGGGCATTTCTGGAGGCGTTTGTGTCGGGCGCGCCCCCGGCGCGAGCGGGCGTCCCGCCGGAACCATTCGTTGAAAAGCGCCGCGATGAGGCGCGTTCCACTTCATCTTCTTTGGCTTCCGCGACTGCATTGGCTTCTTCTTCCGGAGCAGCGCCGTCCCTCACCCTGGAGGAGGTAAACGCCCGTTGGCCGGAGTTTCTGGCGCGGGTTAAGAAGGAGAACCGAGCGGCGGGGGCATTTCTTGCGGAGGCGTCCTGCATCAGCGCTGGCGGCGGGATGTTCGAGATCCAATTTCCCTTCGAGGGGAAATTCCACTGCGACGGCGTGGAGCAACCCGCCCACCGGGCCTCTATTGAGAATTGCTTCAAGGACGTGTACGGCGTCTCTTCGAGGATGAAAACGCGCCTGGCCGCCTCCGCCGAGGCGGCGCCCGAGGCGGCGGGGAATGCGCGCTCCGAGGCGCCGGTCGATCCGATCCTCAAAAAAGCGGCGGACATTTTCCAGGGCCGCGTTGTTACGCATCGGAAGGAGGCGCGCAAATGAAAGGATTCGACATGGGAGGGATGATCCGCCAGGCGCAGAAGATGCAGAAGGAGATGGCGCGCATTCAGGAGGAGCTTAAAAAACGCGTCGTGGAAGGGTCCTCCGGCGGCGGCATGGTCACGGCCCAGGTCAATGGCGGTATGGAGCTTGTGGCCTTGAAAATTGATCCTCAGGTCCTCTCGCCGTCCGAGAAGGAAGTGCTGGAGGAGATGATCGTTGCGGCCGTGAATGCGGCCACGACCGAGGCTCAGAAAATGGTCCAGCAGGCAATGGGGAAGGTGACCGGGGGGATGAATCTCCCGGGTATGTTTTGATATGTCTACGGTCTCGGCATGGCCGGCTTTGCTTCTGGCGCTGGCGTTCGCGACATCGCTTGGCGTTTTCGCGTGGCTGGTTTTGCGCGCGCGTCCTCTGGCGTCCGGCGCCGCCGCGGGATGGGATATTGGAGCGCGGCTTGGGCGGCTTCCCCTCTGGCGCACGCGCGCCGGGCCCTGGATCGCGGCGCTCCAGAGGCAGGCGGGAGATTTCGACCGTCCTCCCGAGGTCTGGGCGGCGCGGGCCGCGGCGGCGTTCGGAGGGGGGATCGTTTGGGGAGCCTGCATGGCAGGACCCGCCGGGGCGGCGGCGGGGAGCTTGCTCGCGGCCGCGCCGCTCGCGGTCCTCTCCGGCCGCGCGCGCCGAAGGCTCGCGGCCGTCGAAAGGGAGTTTCCGTTCGCGGTCGACCTTCTCGGTTTGGCGGTTGCCAGCGGCATGCATGTCGAATGGGCGGTCCGCAAGATCCAGCCGAGGCTCGCGGAGGGCCCCTTGAAGCATGAACTGGGAAGGGTCCTGGCAGAGCGCGCGGTCGGCCAGGGATGGTCCGAGGTTTTGAAGGGGCTTACCACCCGGACCGGCTCGGCCGCCGTGGGGCGCGTGGCCGCATCGCTGGCTCAGGCGGAGGTGACCGGGATGGCGCTGGCACCGCTTCTTGAGCGCCTCGCCGAGGATTTGCGCGCGCGTCGGCTCGAACAAGCTGAGGAGCGCGCCGCGCGCGCTCCCGTGCGCATGCTATTCCCCCTGGTCTTCTGCATTCTGCCGGTGGTGTTCGTGGTGCTCCTGGGGCCGATTCTCCATCGCCTTCTCTAAGGGGCCGTGCGAATGCCGCTTCTGGCCGATGGGATGGTGGTCGCGCGGAAGGTCGTGGAGGCGCGCTCGTTTGCGAAGCGCCTGGCGGGGTGGATGGGACGCCGCGAGGTCGATTCCGACGAGGCGCTCTATCTGCCGGATTGCCGCGTTGTCCATACGCTTTTCATGCGCGTGCCGATCGACGTCGTGTTCCTCGACCGTTCTGGGGAGGTCGTTGAGATCCGGGAGCGCTTGGCCCCCTGGCGCCTGGCCTCCTGCGTGCAAGCGTCAGAGGTCGTGGAGCTGGCGGCGGGGCGCTCCCGCGCGGCGGGCTTGCGCCTGGGGACGCGCCTGACGACGCCAGAGAGCGAGGTTGCATGAATCCGATGCGCACGGTGTGGGGGGCTCTTCTCGCGGCGCTTGTCTGCTTGGCCGGCGGGGTTCTTCTTTCGCCGCGCGGCACCGCGCCGGCGAAGTTGTCGGCGCCCAGTGTCGGCTCCGAAGACGCCCCGGAACTCTTGGGTCGCGCTCGACAGGCCGAGCGGTACGCCCGGTGGGTGCTCTTGAGCGCCCCGGGCGACATCGAGGAGCTCGGCCGGGCCCGGCGCGCCTGCCGCGGGGCGCTCGAGGGGATTGGGCGGGGAGGGGATAACGACGCTCTTCTGACGGTCTCCTTGAAGGAGGTCCGGATCGATCTTGAGGCGCGCATCCACAGAGCGATCCAGGAGCTCTGGGTGGACTACCGCCGCCACTACGCCT
>SBBH01000054.1 GCA_005239795.1 Planctomycetales bacterium | reverse complement strand
CTCCTGGCGCGCCCCCTCCGTGCGGACCTCGCCGCCGAAATGACGCCAGACATCCGCCGCGGCCGGATCGAGGGACGGCGGGAGTCGCTCGAAATCCTGTTGGCTGGTGAGAAGGATCTCCTTGGTGGCCAGATTCATCCGCAGCCGGCTTAGAGCGGGCGCCCCGCCCTGTCTTTGGCGCACATATCCCTCTGATTCGACCGAGAAGATCGGGGAGGCCGAGGCGAGCGTCACCGCGGGTGCACCGCGTTGGTCATACGGGCCATCCACGCTCATAAAGACTGAGGTGCTAAACATGTGATGGAATAAAGACCTATAGAGTTGCCGCATGGCGGTTTTGTCATTCCCTTGCCTGGGCGCCTCCAAATTCCGCTTGAGATCGAGGCATGACTTGCTCCAAGCGAACGGATCGGGATAACTCCCATTCGCGTCGGCGTTAGCGAGGACCAGGTCCCCGATCAGGTTTTTCGCTTCCTGCCGGCCTGACGCCCACGCGTCGACCGACAGCGGGGTGTCGTCGACCTTCTTGAGGAAGCTCCTCCACGAATCGAAAGGCCGGCCGGCCAAGATCGCGTCGGTAAGCACTTGGGCGTCGTCGATCCCGTTGGCTCTATCCAATACAATCCACGCGAATTTTGTGAATTGACTACCCGCCTGTGACTCCCAGCAAGCGGAGGCAGCCTGATGCAGGAGCCACGCCTTGATCACTTCGCGGGGGGCGTTGTTGAGATCGAGCCTGGCATGGAACTCGATCCACTTTTCTAGGTTTTTGACATACACCGGGAAAGGCGCCATTGCTCTGGGCTGCCCGACGCCGACGGGGACGATCTCGCCGACCGTCGTCAGGAAAGGCGTGAGCCGGTAGAACTCGGCGCGCGTCAGCCCGGCATTTTCCAGATGTGGCCAGAGATCCTCGATCGATGAGTATCCCCCCCGAGGGCGGTTTCCGACGATGATCCGTCCCAGATCCGAAAGTTCGATCACGACGTCACGTCCACTGCCAGCGCCATAAGCGGGGTTGGCGTCATACACCGTTTCCATATGGGTCGGGAGACTCAAGATCCCCTGCTCCATCAGGACCGACCCGAGATTGTTGAGGATGTTCACAAGGGGCGTATTGGGGAAGAAATCAGGATCCTGCCAATTTAAAATCGCTTGAGGATCGATGACCAGCACCCCGTCCACGCTGCGGTAGTTCTTGACAAGGTCGTAATCGGGGTCGCTCTCGTTTAAAATCCCGTCCATGTCGTGGTCGCCGGCAGGCAGGCCCAACTCGCCGCCGTTGACGCAAATCTGTGAAGGGCGGATTCGAAGGGAAAACCTGCGCGAAAATGGCTCTTCTCCGCGCAACCGCCCGCTGTAGGCGGAAAACCGGCCGTCCCCATCCACCTCGGTCCAGGATTCCACGCCGGGTTCGAAAACCCCCGCCACCACTCCTGTGGTATCCACCCACGGCTCCCCCCGCAGATAGGAAGGGCCCGTGGAGGCAGCGAGGGAAACCCCGTCACGCCAGGCAAGTGCGTCGTCTCGGAACCCCCAGTCGTCGCAGGCGTTCCAGGCGGTTCGGTCGGCGGCTAGAACAGCGTCAGGGACCTGGCGCAACCGCGCCGCCGCATATTCCAATCCATCCAGAGCCACCCGCGCCGCGTCACCTTGGAACAATCTGGTCTTCGACCACTCCAGGGACATATGCCCCACCTGGACGAAAAAGAAGGCCACGAGAGAGATGAGAACAAGGAGCCCCGTCACGAGGAGCAGGACGACCCCCTGGGGGGGGCGACATTCCCGACATGTCGAGTTCCCTTTCATCACGATAAACCATGATACTGCTTAATCGCCTCGCACCAAGAACACAGAGCAAAACGCGAGGAAATCCGCGATCTATCGGGCGCCAAACGACTTCCGCATGGAGTGAGGCTCGCCGTAGATCAGGCGGAACTCCTCCAGAACGGGGGTATCCCTGAGGACGCTCACCCCGGTCACCAGGCAGGCTGAGGCGCTCACCGTCATCTCGATCTTGACGTCGACAGAACGGACCCGCGTGATCGGCGCCGCGAAAAAGATGCGCGGAGAGCCCGTCCCGTTCCAGGAGAACGTCCGCGTATCACTTGAGCCGTCGATCCGCGTGGCCGTGATCGTATAGTCAATCGAGCCCGTCAGGTCGCCCGGCAGGAAGGCATCCCAGGCGGCCCCGCGGAGCTCCACCCCCTGGGGGAAAAGTTGTTCATCAAAGATATAAAGAGGAGAGGTGTAGACGCCGTTCGGGTCTCCAACGCCGGGGGGGGTCGCGTACCGCGGTTCCTGGGCGGCTGCCAGCGCCGCCGCCTGGTCAAACGTCTGCGAGAAAAACCGGATGTCGTCGACGAACCCTCCGCCCACCAGGAACCGCATGTCGGCATGCGTGGGGTAAACGCTGATGGGAAACTCGGCGGGATCCGCCGACACCTTCATGCTGACATTCACAGGAGGGGCGGGAAAGGTAGTGACAGCGCTCGCCAACTGGCCGTCGATGTAGACCTTGACATTCGACGTGAAATCTCCCGGCACGCCGTTGTCCTCGAACGCGACGGCGACATGGCGCCAGGTCGGCTTGCCGACCGGATTTTCGGTCGCGGGGATCCCTGCATCCTCGAGGTTGAACTTCTCCTTGTCGGGCCAGCTAGGTGCTGAAAGATCCGTCGGCAGGTTGTTGGTCCAGAGAAAAAACTTTCCCACGATCGCGGAGCCCGCCCCAAACGGAGGAGGCCTGTAATCGATTTCGATCGTGAAATACTTCACCCAGCCGTCTCCCGTCCCGTCATCGCCGCGGTATTCGCACGTGAGCGTGGTATCCGCATCGGCATAGTCGGCGTGGACCGATTGCTCTCCCGCACGCTGGGGGATCCAGAACTCAATCGTCCCCGCCAGGATCTCGCCGCCGCCGGGCACCGTCACCCCCGTATTCGGATCGACGGCATCCGCGCGAAGAAGGGGAAAACCGTTCGCGCCGGTCCCGTTCCACCGGTAGATCTGGTGACTTCCCGACGACGCATGCCAGCCCGTCGGAATGGTCACGAGAGCTCCAACGAGACGCACGCCGCCCGGAGCATACTGGATCCCCTGGAGGAACTGCTCCCACCCGATCGGGGGGGGATCCAAAACCATCGGGGTTGCCGGGTCCTGGCTCATCGCGAACTCCGCCGGCGTCACGGACCTCGGAAGTGGGTCGGCGATGTTGTCTGTGTACAAGGACTGCGAATAGGCGGCGTTCCCGGCGGCATCCTCGTTGAACGGAAGCGCGAAAACACAGCCGTTCCCTCCCGCTCCTAGGTCGTCGTCGGTAAGCTGGCGCGCGGAAAGCCTCAGATCCCCGAAATGGGATGGATACCGATACGACTTCGGCACGCCGGAAAGATATCCCAGGAAGGTCCCGGTCGGATCGATCGCCGTCGGCGCATAGTTGGGAATGGGCGTATCCCCCTTGGTGAGGATCGGCCCTGTGAGCGGAAAGCGGGGCCAGCTTTGGATCCCCCGCCTCTCCTGACAGGGCCCTTCCGTGCGGACCTCGCCGCCGGGGGAGCGCCAGATGTCAGAAGCGCCCGGGTCAGAGAGCGTGCGTGTCAGGCGCTCAAAATCCTGCTGGCTGGTGAGAAGAATATGGCGCCCCCCTACATCGAGCTCGCTCCGAAGCCGTCTCGAGCCCTCCGCCCCCCCGCCCCCTTCGCGGCGCAGACACCCCTCGGACTCGACCGTGTAAATCTGCGACGACGCCGCAAAGGTCGCCGCCGGGGACACGCGCGGATCGACGGAGCTGACAAAAGGTTCGGTATAAAAAAGGGACCTGGAAATCTGCCGCATGACGGAAGTGTCATTGCCATACCTGGGAGATTCGCGGCCCATCACATCCAAGCAGGACTTGCGCCACGAGAAGGGATCGACGACGTAGCTGTTGGCATCGGCATTGGCCAGGATCAGGTCGCCGATCAGGTTCTTGTCCACCGTCGCGGTCACCGACAAAGTGGTTTGTTTGACCGTGTTCAGGAGCCTTTTCCAAGTGTTGTAGGGCCTGTCCTTCAGGATCGCGTCGGCCAGCAGATCGCCATCCCCGGGGATAATCTTGCTGTAGGGGATGTACGGATTGAGCAAATCCCAATGAGAAGTGGAGGAAGCCATGTGGTACAGCCACGCCTGCAGGATCGGGGGCGGCACGTTGTTGAGATCGAGACGCGCATGGAACTCGATCCATGACTCCCTTTGCACAGCGTAATCAGAGAAGGGGTTTATCGCGTTGGGCGTCGAGACGCCGACGGGGACGATTTCGCCGGCCGTCGTCAGGTACGGCGCCAAGAGGTCGAATTGACTGCGCGTGAGTCCAGCATTCTCGAGGATGGGCCAGAGCTCCTCGATCGAAGAGTACCCTCCGCGGGGGCGGTTCCCGATGACGAGGCGCCCCAGGTCGGACACCGTGATGGTGCCGCCGCCAAGCATGTTTTCCGTGTGCGTCGGGAGACCCAGAGCGAGAACCGTCCCAAGGTTGTTCAGGATGTTGACGATATGTGCATTGGGATAAAAAGATGGGTCCTTCCAGTTCGGGATCCCGGCGGGATCCACCTGATACACCCCGTCGGTGGAACGGGGGTTGTCGAACACCTCGTACACCTGAGGATTCGTGTTGAGATTAAAGACGTCATCGCTCTCGTTTAAGATACCGTCCATGTCCTGGTCCCCGGTGGAGAGCCCCAGCTCGCCGCTGTTGACACAGATCATGGATTGGGCCGCCTTCACGCGCAGATAAAAGAGGCGCGAAAACGGCGTGCGCCCCCCGCGCAGGCGCCCACTGTAAGCGGTGAACTGCCCGTCCCCGTCAACATCGGCCCAGGTGTCGACCGCTGGATTAAAAATCCCGGTCCCCTCTCCCGTTTCGTCTATGAGGCCGTCTCCGTCGTCGTCCTGAAAGTTGGGGGCCAGCGGGTTGTCTGTCCACGGCTCCCCCCGTATGTAGGAGGGGCCCGGGGAAGCCGCCAGAGAAACCCTGCCAGTCCAAGCGCGCGTCCCGTCCCGGAAGGTCCAATCGTCACAGGCATTGGCGGCCGTCTGGCTGACGCCAGGAATCGCCTCGGGTGTCTGGCGCAACCGCGCCATCGCGTATTCCATCCCATCCAGGGCCGCCGAGGCCGCGGCGTCCCGCCTCAAAGCGGCCGCTGACCACCCCGCCGTCAAACGTCCCGCCTGGATGAACAACAAGGCCAGGACGGAGATGATGACGATGAGCCCCGTCGCTATGATCAACATGATCCCCTGGCAATGGGAATCCTTCTGAGATGTCGGCCGTGTGCCCACCAGAGTTAATGAGTACACCGAAAAACGGCTTTCCACCAGTGGATCTTGATTCGTTGCTCGTGGGTCGCAGAAAACAACGTCTTATTTCTGCACAGCCACTTATCGGGCGGCGAAGGATCTCCGCATGGCACGGGACTCGCCGTAGATGAGACGGAACTCATCCAGGACCGGTGTGTCCCGCAGGACGCTCTCTCCCGTGCTCGTCAGCGTGCAAGACGAGGCGGCCACCCCCATCTCAATCTTGATGTCAACGGAACAGACCCGCGTGATCGGCGTGGCAAAAAGCGTGCGCGGGGAGCCCGTCCCATCCCAGGAAAACGTCCGTGTGTCGGTCGAGCCGTCGATCCGCTTGGCCGTAACCGTGTACTGGATATAGCCTGTGAGATCGCCCGGCATGAAGGCGTCCCAAGCGGCCCCGCGGAGCTCCGCCCCGTGGGGGAAGCGCTCCTCATCGAAAATGTAGCGGGGGGAGATGTAGCTCCCGTTGGCTTCATACCGGCGCTCTTTCGCGAGCAGAGCGGCCGCCGGCGCGTCCAAGGAATCCTCCCAAAAACGGATGTCATCGATGAACCCTCCGCTCACGAGCATCCGGATGGCAGGGGTGGGGTTCGAAGAGATGCTTGAGTTCATCCGCACATCGAATGGATTTTTGGCCAAATCAGAATCGAAATCGAGAGGGTTCACCCCGTCGACATACAACGTCGCCTGAGATTGTCCATCCCCCAACGCCCCTGTAGGATCCTCGGAAAACGACACCGCAATATGGCGCCAAGAGGGCTTCCCCGACGTCGTCTTGCCGCTGGCATCTTCGATGAGCATCTTTTCTTTAATATGAATATGTTGGCTCCGCCAAAAAAATTTCCCCACAGGAACCGCAGGGAATCCTCCATCGGTTCCGGTGCCCGGCGGGAGCGTATAATCGACACGGATCGTGAAATAGTTGACCCATGTGTCGTCCTCGCCCTTGTATTGAAAAACGATCTCGCTGTCCACACTCGCTTCATCACCTGCGTGAATGGACAGCTCGCCGGCCCGCTGGGCGATCCAGAATTCGATCGCCCCTTGGAGGATCTCCCCTCCCAGCGGGACAGGAGGCGACTCCCTCAGGTCATCGGCCCG
>SBBH01000246.1 GCA_005239795.1 Planctomycetales bacterium | reverse complement strand
TTCCGCTTCTGGCTCATCCCTTCTCCTCCCGTCTCCTGGACCCAGATCTTGCCACAATTCTTGGCTTACCGACCTGTCCAAAAAACGGAGGGAACTTCACTCGTCTATTGGCTTGGACCCGAACGGAGTTACATCAGCATCGATTCGGAATGGCTGGTCATCAAATTTGATGATTCGAAAAGAGTGAAGGAATACAGGCTTGCACGTGACTGACGGATTCGCCTAGAAATCAGCACACCTCAAAAGTCCGGTGGCTCTTGGGTAAAAGGTCGGCCATTCCTCCTTCTTTATAAAGTTGACGTAATCCCTGGCGGCCGGCGTCGCCCAAAGCCAATGTGTATTTGTTGACGTACATCCCGACGAACCGGTCGGCCTGGTCTTCCGGAAGCCCGCGGGCAAAGCGCATGGCGTAGGCCAGCGCTTCCCGGCGGTGATCCAGGGCGTATTGGATGCTCGCACGCAGTGCATTTTCAGCCGCCTGCGCTTCTTTCGCGGGCACGTCGCGGCGCACGGCGTTCCCTCCCAGGGGAAGGGGCAGGCCATGCTTTTTTTTCCATTCCTCCCCAAGGTCAGCGATTTTCACGAATCCCGATTTCTGGAAGCTCAACTGCCCCTCATGAATCAGGACGCCGGCCGGCACATCCCCAGCCAAAACCGCCGGACCGACCTGATCAAAGGAAAGTGAAACCGTCTTCACGCCGGGAAGCCAGAGCCGGAGCGCTAGCGCCGCCGTGGTCCGTTCCCCCGGTATCGCGACGGGGCCCTTCAAAAGCTCCCCGCGCGAAAGGGAACGCTTCGCCACGACCAGGGGGCCGTAACCGTCCCCCACCGAGGCGCCGCAGTCCATCAGCCGGTACTTCTTCGCAATGAAGGGAAAGGCCGCATAGGAGACGGCTGTCACCTCGAGATCGCCGCGCTCGGCCCGGCGGTTCAAGGTCTCGATATCCTCCATGACATGCTCGATCCGGACCCCTTGGGGAGCGACCTTGCCGGAAGCGAGCGCAAAGAACATGAACGCGTCGTCGGCGTCGGGGCTGTGGCCTATGCGGATCAGAGGGACAGCACTCATAATCGAAATGTGAAATGCGAAATGCGAAATGCGAAAAAAGGTGATCGCGCCGAAATCTTGAACGGTCGGAGCATGACGCATGACGCGTGACGCATGACGGAAAACTTGGCTTGGTTCTTCACGATTTACCGCGCCATCTTAAGGAATTCATCTTCGGTGAGAATGGCGAGTCCCCATTTTTTGGCCTTGTCGAGCTTGGAACCCGCCTCGGCCCCCGCGACGACGAAGTCGGTCTCCTGGGAGACCGAGTCCGAAACGCGCCCCCCTTTTTCTTGCACCAGGCGCTTCGCCTCAGCGCGCGGGATCGACAGCGTCCCCGTGAAAACGAAAGATTTTCCCGCGAGGACCCCCTCCGATTTTTTTCGGTCCTGACGGGGATCAATCCCCACCTCTTTCAGTTTTCTGAGCATCCGGCGGTTTTTCGCGTTCTCGAAAAAATTCTGGATCGATCGGGCGACGATCGGGCCGATCTCGTGAATCTCCGTCAGGCGCTCCTCTGAAGCCTCGGCCAAGCGGTCGAGCGACGAGAACTCTTCGGCGAGGATCTCCGCCGTGTGTTCGCCGACATTGGGGATCCCTAGAGCCCAGATGAGCCGTGCCAACGAAACCCCCTTCGACCGGGTGAGCGCCGCCACTAGATTCTCTGCCGACTTCTCGGCCATCCGATCGAGCGACACAAGCTGTTCTACGGTGAGAGCGTAGAGATCGGCGGGGTCCCGGATCATCCCTTGGGCCACAAGCTGCGCGACCAGCTTCTCTCCCAAACCGTCGATGTCGCAGGCGCCGCGCGCGGCGAAGTGCCGGATCGACCCCTCGAGCTGGGCCGGGCAGGAAATGTTGGGGCATCGCAGGGCGACCATCCCTTCCTCGGCAACGATCTTGGAAGCACATCGGGGACACGCCGCCGGCATGGCGAACGGTTTTTCGGCTCCCGTCCTCTTTTCAAGCACGACGCGGACCACCTCGGGGATCACGTCGCCGGCGCGGGCGACGACGACGGCGTCCCCCACGCGCACATCCTTGCGGGCCACCTCCTCCTGGTTGTGGAGCGTCGCGTGTGTCACGGTGACGCCTCCTACCAGGACCGGCGCCAGGACCGCCACGGGCGTCAGGACCCCGGTTCGCCCCACCTGGACGGCGATCTCCTCGACGCGCGTCATCGCCTCCCGCACCGGAAACTTGTAGGCAAGGGCGTAGCGCGGCGCGCGCGACTTCTCCCCGACCTCCTCGCGCAGGCGGAACTCGTTCACCTTGATGACCGCGCCGTCGATTTCGAATGGGAGCCCCTCGCGCTCCCCCTTGAGCACGCCGTAGTGCGCCAACACCTCCTCGAGCGTTGCGCAGAGCCGCGAGCGGGGGACGACGGGAACTCCCCACTCGAGAAGCCTTTTGTAAAGCTCCATCTGGCTTCTGGGCGCCGAGGAACTCCCCTCGATCCGAGCGTGCCCCCAGCAGGCGAATTTTAGGGGGCGCCCTGCGGTGATCGCGGGATCCAACTGCCGGAGCGCCCCGGCGGCGGCGTTTCGGGGATTGGCGAAACGCTTTTCCCCGCGGCGCTCCTGCGCGGCGTTCAAGGCCGCGAACGCCCCCTTGTCCATGTAGATCTCGCCGCGCAGTTCGAGGCGCGCCGGAAGGCGCTTTTCTTGAGGCAGGCTCTGGAGGCGCAGTGGAAGCGCCCGGACCGTGCGCAAATTCTGCGTCACGTCCTCCCCTGTGAGGCCATCCCCGCGCGTCGCGCCCAGGACGAGCGCCCCGTCCGCGTAGACGATCTCGACCGAGACGCCGTCGAGCTTCGGCTCGACCACCAGATCCGCGCCGGGTCGCCCCATCTCCCGCAAAAGGCGCTCATACCACTCGCGGACCTCCTCCTCGGAAAAGGCGTTGTCCAAGCTCAGCATCGGCACGGCATGGGGAACCGGCTCGAATCGCTCGGCGGGCTTCCCCCCGACGCGTTGGGTCGGGGAATCGGAGGTGAGGAGAGAGGGATAGCGCTCTTCAAGTTCCCGGAGGCGCCGAAGGAGGGCGTCGTACGCCTCGTCTGAAATCTCCGGGTCGTCGTGGACGTAATAGCGGATGTCGTGATGGGCGATCCGGCTCCGGAGGTCCTCCGCTTCCTTCAAAACGCCTTTGGGAATGGCGCTGCCTGACGAAGAAGCGGCCATGGTTAAATTTCTATCCGCTCGAACGCCGTGCGGGCGCGCCAAAGCGGCAGATAGCAGGCGCCGATCGCCAGGAGCGTAGCGCCTCCGAGCGTCCCCGCCAGCCAAATTCGGTAGGCCGCCTGGCTCATCGCGCCGCGAGCGTACCAAAGATGCGTCGGAACCGCTTGCAT
>SBBH01000179.1 GCA_005239795.1 Planctomycetales bacterium | reverse complement strand
TGCGAACCGGATCCCCCGGGCGCGCGCCGCGGTCTGCCACAGCGTCGAGGCAGCGGCGCTCTCCCGTCAGCACAACGACGCGAATGTCCTGTGCCTCGGCAACGGCCTTCCCGAAGATGGGATAGTCGACCGAATCCTCCGAATCGGTTCCCAGATCGACCGCCTCGTGCCCCAGGCGCGCCAGGAGCCCCATCAATTCCCGCTTGGCCGAAAACCCCGCGTGGTCCGCTCCGACGGCGATCCGCATCAATCACCTCCCTTCATTATTTCTTTCATCCTGCACCGGACCAGGGCTTCGATCACGTCGGCCGTGCGGCGGTACACCTCGACCGTTCCCCAGACGGGATCGGCCACCTCCTCGCCCTCTGGGCCCAGGAGAAAAACGTGCCCCGCCGCGTCGGGGGCCATCTCGACGAGTTGCTCCCGGTGGGCGCGCGTCATCGCGTAGACGAAGTCCGTCTCGCGCAACATCTCGGGGGTCACCTGCTTGGCCAGATGGCCGGAGAGATCGCCCCCTCGCTCGCGGACCGCCTCGACAGCCTGGGGGCTCGCCGGACCCGTTCCCGCGTAGAGCCCCGCCGACGCGACCAGGTACCCCCGTTCCGAAAGAGTTTCGACCGGGACCTTCAAGGCGTCCGCCAGGAGGCGCTTGGTCAGCGCCTCCGCCATGGGGCTGCGGCAGGAGTTCCCCGTGCAGATGAAAAGGATGCGCCGCGCGGTGGTCTGCCGGACCTGGCCCGCGGAGATGATCCCTTCCCGCAGGATCTCGATCCCGTCGCCAACCACGCGCACCACGGTCGAGGACTGCCGCAAGGGGGTGGCGCCACCGTTCAAAACCGCGTCGATCACGCCGCCGAAGACCGTCAACACCTCCTCGGCCGTACAGGCGGGAGGATGTCCCGCCCGATTGGCGCTGGGGGCCGCGACGGCCACGCCGCAGGCCGCCAAAAACCCCTGCGGGACCGCCCCCGCCGGCACGCGGAATCCCACCTCAACCCCCTCGCGGGTCGCGAGGATCAGCGTGAGCGGCCCCGGCCAATAGCGCGCGATGAGCTTCCGGGCCCGCCAGGGGACCCTAGAGAGACGCGCCAGGACCCCTTCGACCGATCCACAATGAAGACTGAAAGGTTTCTCCGCCTCCCTTTCCTTGAGGCGCTTCAGTCGCTCGAGCGCTTCAGGCAAGACAGGATTGACCCCCAGACCGTAGACCGTCTCCGTCGGAAAGGCCACGATCCCGCCCGCGCGCACAATGGCCGCCGCGCGTTCCAGAACCGCCGGATCCGGGTGGACAGGATCGACCGTCAGGGTTTCCGTCACCGAGCCTCCCTCATTCCCTCCATCCGCGCCGCGCGAAACCAAAGGCCGCGAACGCTAAACGCTTTTTCCCGCTTCGGCGGCCTGCGCGGCAATGTCCCTGCGATAGTGCATGCCGGCAAAACGCACTGAATCGATCGCGCGGTAGGCCAGGGCCCGGGCCGCCGCTAGGTCTTCCCCCACGGCCGAAATCCCCAGCACGCGCCCGCCGGCGGTCACGATCTGCTCCCCCTTGCGCGTGGTGCCGGCATGGAACAGGGCGACGCCGGGAAGCGCCTGGGCCTGGTCGAGCCCCTCGATCGCGTCTCCTTTTCGGTAGGTCCCTGGATACCCCTCGGCGCAGGCCACGAGGCACACGGCCGCGCGGGATCCGGCCACGAAGTCGCCGGGGTCGATCTTTCCCCGCGCAATGGAAAGAAGCAGCGAGGCAAAATCCCCTTCAAGAAGCGGCAACAGCGCCTGCGTCTCCGGGTCGCCGAAGCGCACGTTGAACTCCAACACCTTGGGCCCGCCAGAGGTGAGCATCACCCCCGCGTACAGGAGCCCGGAAAACGGCATCCGCTCCACGCGCATCGCATGAACGATGGGGACGAGAACTTCCGTTTCGATTTTACGCAGGAGATCCGCGCCTGCCGCCGGGACCGGGCAAAATGCCCCCATCCCGCCGGTGTTGGGCCCCTCGTCGCCGTCGCCAACGCGCTTGTGGTCTTGGCAGGGAGGCAGGGCCAGGATCCGTTCGCCGTCGGTCAGGGCCATCACTGAAAGCTCGGACCCCGTGAGACATTCCTCGATGAGGAGCCGTTTTCCCGCCTCTCCGAAGATCTTTTTCCCCATCGCCTCCTCGACCGCCGCGACCGCTTGGCGAGTCGTCCGGCAGACGGTGACCCCCTTGCCGGCCGCCAAGCCGTCCGCCTTCACCACCAGCGGCGGGATGGCCGCGTTGACGTACGCAAGCGCCTTGTCACGATGGTCGAAGATGCGAAACTCCGCGGTCGGGATACGGTGTTTCTGCATGAGGCGCTTGGCGAACGCTTTGCTGGCTTCAAGCTTGGCCGCACGTGCGCTGGGGCCGAAGATGAGCCGTTTTTCCTTCTTGAACTTGTCGACGATCCCGGCGGCAAGCGGCGCCTCGGGACCGACGACCGTGAGATCGACCTTCTCCTCGCGTGCCAAACGCAGAAGCCCCGGAATGTCGTCGGCGGCCACGTCGAAACACCGGGCGACCGACGCGATGCCGGCGTTCCCGGGAGCCGAGAGCAC
>SBBH01000084.1 GCA_005239795.1 Planctomycetales bacterium | reverse complement strand
CGATAAGACAGGGCAAAACCCGGGGATCGTTTACCCCCTGACGGCGCGCCGGAACGGATGGGAAGGAACAGTAGTGTTATGGGTTTCCGTGTCGGCTCAAGGGGAAGCGGTGACAGCCGAGATCGCGGAATCCTCCGGTCACGAGATCTTGGACGAGGCGGCGTTATGCGCGGTGAAACGCTGGCGATACCAGCCCGCATTCAGGGGCAATGTGCCGGTCGACGATCGAATGAAACTGGTGGTTCGTTTCACGTTGCGGGGGTGAGCAGTGCACAATAAAAGGAGGTCAGAATGATCGCACATCACATCGCCGTTGAATTTTTCGGCCGGGAATACTCCCCGCACGGGATGGTGGAGCACACCGTCGTTGTGGGAGGCGCGCTTCTCGTGCTGGTATTGGCTGGGATCGGGTTGGTGACGGCGATTCGCTGGATTGCCAAGCCCCGACAACGCCAATTCCCACAGGTGGCGTCTTAAATGCTCGATTCCCTTTCCGGGCGTTTCCCGGCCCCCTTACGTCAAGGCGTCTATGAGGCGATCTTCCGCCGGCGCGACGTCCGACTGTTCCGCCCGGATCCCATCCCGGACAAGACTTTGGCGCGTCTTCTCACGGCTGCGCATCACGCGGGCTCGGTGGGTTTCATGCAGCCCTGGGATTTTATCCTGATCCGAAAGAAGGCAGTGCGTCGGCGCGTCAAGGAATCGTTCGAGTTGGCCAACGCCCGCGCCGCACTGCACTACACGGGAAAGCGTCGGCGTCTTTACGCTTCCTTGAAGCTCGAGGGGATTCTCGAGTCCCCTCTCAATCTGTGCGTAACCTGCGACCGCTCCCGCGGCGGCCCGCATGTCCTGGGACGGGACACGATCCCTGAGACGGACCTCTACAGCACCTGCTGTGCGATTCAGAACCTGTGGTTGGCTGCCCGATCGGAGGGTATCGGCGTCGGCTGGATCAGCATCGTCGATCCGGCGCGCCTCAAGAAGATCCTGGGGGTCCCCTCCCGGGTGGTGCCGGTGGCCTACCTGTGCATCGGCTATCCCAAGGCGTTCGGAACACGTCCGATGCTCGAGGAAGCAGGGTGGCGCAAGCGGATTCCGCTCTCGCGGATCGTCTTCCACGAAAGATGGAAAGGTCGGGGGCGGCGCCATTCACTCTCCCTGCCGGTTGCTTCCGTATCAGGAGCGGGCGCATGAAACCGTACCGGCGCCACCTCTTGCTCTGTACCGGCCCCCGATGTACTACGGGGGAGAGTCGGACCCTGTGGGATCGGTTGGGCGCGGCGCTCGCCGCGGCGGAGCTCGACAACGATCCGGTCGGCCGCGTGAAACGAACCCAATGCTCCTGCTTCGCCGTGTGCAAGGGGGGGCCGATCCTCTGTGTTCAGCCCGACGGCATCTGGTACGCTGGCGTTACCCCGGAGGTGTTTGCCCGAATCGTCCAGGAGCATCTCCAAGAGGGGCGCCCTGTTGAGTCACACATCTTCCACCGCGGTCCGTCCGTAACTGTTGCAAAGGCCACTTCGTGATCTACCGTTCGCCCATCGGGATCGACGCTTCCGTGGCCGCCAGCTTGCGGGAGGCGTACTTCCGGGAGAAACCAGGCTCCATCGGCCCCTTCGCGGCGCGCCTGGGTGTTCCGGAGGTGCATGTCTTGGCGGCCTTGAAGGGAGATGAATCAACGGAAATCGATCTATCGCATTTCGACGCCTTGATGGAGGCGCTCAAGGGCTTGAACCCCGTGCGCTTCATCGTGCGCACCGACGGCTGTGTGCTGGAATCGGTGGGCGAGCTGGGCGGATACAGCCGGGGAAAGTTCTTCAACATCCAGAACAATCCTCTGCATGTTCACATCTCCCCCGAGCGGCTCGGGAGCGCCTTTGCCGTGAGGAAAAAGGACCTTTCCGAAAAGACCTCGCTGGCCCTGCATGTTTTTAACTTCGAGGGGGGATGTGCCTTCCGCATCTCTCCCGAGCGAATCCGGATCGAAGGGAAGCTTCGGGGCCCCTACAGACCCGAACAGGAGACCGGTTTCCAGGAGATCCTTTCAACGTTCGCGTTGTCTTCCGAGCAGGGAGCACGGGAATGAATGGAGGAATGAAGGTCTACATTATCGGGGCGGGGCCGGGGGCGGCGGATCTCATCACGGTGCGCGGATCCAAGGTCCTGGGTAAAGCGGATATAGTCTTCCACGATGCCCTGATTCCAGAGGAAATGTGGCGTTGGTGCCGGGCGGACATCCTTCGGGTTGATGTTGGCAAACGGTGCGGCGAAGATCGGCCGGGACGTCAAGACACGATCCATCGGGAGCTAGTCGAAGCCGCTCGCCGATATCGAACGGTCGTGCGACTCAAAGGAGGGGACCCCTGTGTGTTCGGCCGAGGGGGAGAAGAGATCGCCCATTTGGCAGCCCACGGAATCGAGTGGGAGGTGGTGCCGGGAATCAGCGCCGGTGTCGGCGGAGCGAGTCTTCTGGGACTTCCCCTGACGCACCGAGACCATGCTTCATCGGTCATCCTTTTGACCGCGAGCCAGGCTGAGTCAGGGACTCTGGTTGATATTCCTTGGCATCTTCTCTCCTCGGGACGCATCACGATCGTTTTTTATCTGTGTATGGGGAAGGTTGGGAATCTAGCCCAGCAGTTGATCCGGAACGGTCTTGCTCCCGCCACGCCTGCCGCCTGCCTTTCGCGAATCTCCTGGCCGGACCAAAAGACGGTGTCCGGGACGCTGGCCAGCATTGCCTCGGCGGTCGAAGCTTCCAAGATCATGACGCCGGGTCTTTTCATCGTGGGGGATGTCGTTGCCTTCTGGGAGAAGATGGGACGCATCGGCAAGATCCAGGGAGCTTTCGCGCATGGTTAAGGACGCGATCCTGCTGGTTGCCCACGGCTCCCGGAGCGGCGAAGACCGCCCCGGCGCAGAGGCCCTCGCCGAGGCCGTACGCCGTAGCGCCGGATGTGCCGTGGGCTTGAGCTACACAGAGCTCGCCTCTCCCGATGTGACGGAAGGTCTGGACCTGCTCGCCGCAAGTGGGGTGCGCCGGATCGTCGTCGTGACGACAGCGCTCTTAGCCGCCGGCCATCTGAAGAGCGACATTCCCGAGCACATTACGCGCGCACGCGCGCGCCACCCGCAGTGCGAGTTCTTTCTGGCTCCTCCCTTGGGAATGCACCCGCTCGTTCTGGGCCTGCTCCGGGAGCGGGGCCGGGCAGCCGCCGACCGTCTTCAGGGAAACCCGCCGGAGGAGACGGCCGTGATCCTCGTGGGCCGCGGCTCGAGCGATCCCGATGCCAACAGCGACCTTGCGAAACTCGCTCGGCTCTTCGCGGAAGGGCACAGTTATCGGTCTGTGGAGACGGCCTATGTGGGGGTCACGAAGCCAGATCTTCCGACGGCCATCGCTCACGCGATGCGTTTGGAGCCCCGGTCCATGGTGGTGATCCCATGTCTGGTCCTGCCGGGCGCCATTCTGGGTCGGATCGGGGAAGAGGTGGGCCGGGCCCACAGGCGCTACCCATGGGTTCCGATCGCCCAGGCTGAAATCCTCGGCCCAGATCCCCGTCTTGTCGAAGTCGTCCTGTCCCAGGTGGCCAAAGGGATCCGTCAGGAGCCGATCGGCCGATGCGACGTCTGCAAGTACCAAGCGCATCTCCCGGGGTTCGAAAAGGAGCTGGGGGGAGTGAAAGCTGCCCGCCGGATCGCCAAGCACCGCCAATTGGCTGACGCCGACAAGGCCGGCGCGGTCCCGCACGCCCACCCATGGACGCCGGAACATCACGTTCTCGTTTGCGTTGCGGAGGATTGCGGGCCCAAGGGGGGACGCGCGGTGCTGGAGTCGGTGAGGCAGTCTTTACGAAAGAGCGGTCTTTCCAAGAAGGTGATCGCCACCCCGACGCTCTGTCTCGGACGGTGCGGGGAAGGACCGATGGCTGCGGTCTATCCGGAGGGAGTCTGGTACAAGGCGATGACGCCGGAGTCCGCCCAGCGGATGGTGGAGTCGCATCTCGTGGGTGGAAAATGGCTCTCGGAACACTTCGATCTGCAGATCGACGCATGAAAGGGGGATGGAATGGCCTGTCATGAAATCGCCTCGTTGAGGCTGGGACTTGCAAATCTGCTGGGGGACCGGCCCAAAGCGGAGATGGACCACGACCGGACCGATTGCGCCGTCGCGATCGGAAAGCCAGGCCCGCTCAAATCGCTCTCGGAAGCGCAGGACTTGTCGACTCTCCGCCAGCTCTTCGCGCAATCGCGGATCGCGTTGGAGAAACGGTTGGGACAGGTTCAGGGGAAGTCCGCCGAAGGGTATGTGAAGACCCTCACCGTCGTCTGCAAACAGGTGGATCTTGATCTCGAGCGGCTGGCGTCCGATTGCGAGCGGTTCTACCAGCATCTTGACGTCATACATGACCATCTGCACGGGCTCTACCCGGCGGAAAAGGCATGAGGAATTCGGGACTCCCGTCATGACACCTTCCCTCCGACCCGATACGCCCGGTTATCACCCCGTGAGGCAGAATCCGGAGCGACGTGGATTGGTGCTGGTCTATACCGGAGATGGAAAAGGAAAGACGACGGCGGCCCTGGGGCTGGCGGTTCGGGCGCTCGGCCAGGGATTTTCCATCCGGATGTTTCAGTTCATCAAGGGGGCTCGCCCTACAGGCGAGTGGGAAGCAGCCAAGGCGTTCGGGGGAAAGTTGTCGATCGTCCCCCTTGGAGACAAGTTTACCTGGGAGACGAAGGACCCGCAACGCAACCGTCTCCTGGCACTCGAAGGATGGGATCTGGTGAAGCCCTTCCTCTCGGACGCATCCGTGGATCTCCTGGTCCTCGATGAGATCAATGTGGTTCTGGCGAAGGATCTCCTGCCGCTTGCGCCGGTCCTCGCGGCGTTACAGTCGCGCCCGGCGGGCCAGCACGTCGTCCTGACGGGACGTGGGGCGCCTGCCACGCTCATCGAGGCGGCGGATTTGGTGAGCGAGATCCGGATGGTGAAACATCCTTTCAAAAGCGGCATCAAAGCCCAACCTGGAATCGAGTTTTAAATGCCGGCCCGCGCCCTGATGGTCCTAGGGACCGCCTCCAACGCCGGCAAGAGCGCCCTGTGCGCGGCGCTCTGCCGAGCTCTGGCGCAGCGCGGCGTACGGGTCGCTCCGTTCAAAGCCCAGAACACGTCCCTCAACTCTTGCGTGACGCCGCGCGGGGAAGAAATCGCCCGCGCCCAGGCATTCCAGGCGGCGGCCGCTGGCGTCCCCCCCGAGGCATCGATGAACCCGATCCTCCTTAAGCCAGAGGGGAATGGGAAATCCAATATCGTGGTCCTGGGACGCCCCCAAGGGACCCTGACCATCGACCGGTACTGGGCCCGCCGCAGCCACTTCGCCACGGCAGTCCGACGCGCCTACAAGGACCTCGCCAGCCGGTTCGACGTCCTGGTTCTTGAGGGAGCCGGCGGGGCGGCGGAAATCAACCTACGGGACCGGGATCTGGCCAATTCCTGGACGGCCGAGCTGGCGGACGCCTCGGTGATCCTGGTCGCCGACATCGATCGGGGAGGCGTGTTTGCCTCTCTGTACGGCACCTGGGCCTTGCTGTCCCCTTCCGAACGGAAACGCATACATGGTTTCGTCATCAACCGGCTCAAAGGGGAAGTCAGGCACCTCGGGGACGGTCCGGAACAGCTGACGCGCTTGACCGGCGTCCCCGTCCTGGGGGTTATTCCTGACGTTCCAGATTTAAACTTGGACGCTGAAGATAGTCTCAATCTCGATCGCTTTTCCCGAACCTTCTTCGGGGATTCCCGCCGCCTCCGTGTCGCCGTCATTCGTTTCCCACACGTCGCCAATTTCACCGACCTGGACCCTTTGGCGAACGAGCCAGGTGTGGACTTGACGCTTATCAACGACCCAGGCGAACTTCGCCGCGCCCACGTCATCCTTCTGCCGGGTTCCAAGAAGACCGTCGCCGACCTGGCGTGGATGAATCAGGGCGGGATGGCCCGCGCCATAGAGGACGCCCGCCGTCGAGGCGCGATCCTCATGGGCCTCTGCGGAGGTTTTCAGATGATGGGAAAAGCCATCCGGGATCCCGCGGGGGTGGAATCCAACCGGCGAGTCGTGCGGGGGCTTGGTCTTCTGCCGACCGAAACGCGATTTCAAAAAAAGAAGACATTGGCTCAGGTCCGGGCCCGATGCGCCCTGCCGTATTACCGAGGAACGGTCACGGGATACGAAGTCCATTGTGGAAAGACTCCCATCGGCGGCGCGAAGCCCGCTTTCCGGATCGAGCTGCGTAACGGCCGGCCGGTCCGCACGGTGGACGGGGTATGTCTTGACGGCGGCCGCCTCCTGGGATGCTATATCCATGGGCTTTTCGAAAACGATAGTTTCCGTCGTTCGTTTCTGGCCTGGGCGCGCCAGCAGGTGGGATTGCCGCGTGCCCTTTCTTCCCTGTCCTTCGCGCGCGCACGTTTGAAGGCGATCGACCGCTGGACCCGTGTGGTCGAGTCGTCGATCGACCTGGAAGCTCTCTTTGCCCGAGAAGGGCTGGTGATGTCAACGCAGTCCCGCGCGAAACATCTTGTTCAGAGCCGGGGAGTCTCATGAATCCGCTCCTTGTCGCGGGGTCGGTAGGGTTGGACTGGCTGATCGGCGACCCCCGATGGCTTCCCCATCCCGTTGTCGGCATGGGGAGGATCATCGCCTGGTGGGAGAAAAAATTATGGAGTCCTCATCCGCGAGTGGCGTTTGCGAGCGGCCTTCTGCTCACAGCAGGGCTTGTCGTCGGCGTGTTTGCCATCGCATGGTTCCTCCTGATGCATCTCGCGGTCGCATGGGCGCCGCTTGCATGGGGGACGGCAGTCCTTCTGGGCGCCCAAGCCTTGGCGGCGCGGGACCTGACCGCGGAAGCGCGGTCGGTGGTCCGCCGAGTCGAGGAAAATGATCTTCCCGGGGCCCGTCGGCGGCTTTCACGGATCGTCGGACGTGACACGGCGGACTTAAGCAGGGAAGAAATCCTGCGCGCTACCACCGAGTCCGTGGCTGAAAGCGCATGCGACGGCGTGATCGCGCCCCTCGTTTACCTCATGTTGGGCGGGGTTCCTCTGGCAATGGCGTACAAGGCCGCCAATACCCTCGACTCGATGATCGGCCATAGGACCCCCCGTCACGAATATTTCGGGAAGTGCGCCGCCCGCTTGGACGACCTCCTGAACTTCGTGCCGGCCCGCTTGACGGCATTTCTCCTGGCCGCCGCGGGTTTCTTCCTGCGCCTGGATGCCGCCAACGCCCTCCGTGTCGCGATCCAGCAGGGCTGTCGCCACGCAAGTCTCAACGCAGGATATCCCGAGGCGGCCGCGGCAGGAGCCCTCGCTGTACGCCTGGGAGGGCCGGTCCGCTACGCAGGAGAATGGGTGGATCGTCCTTGGCTTGTGGGAGGGGATCGCCCGTTGGCGCCGGCAGACGTGCAGTCGATCGTTCGGGCGATGTATTTAGCGGAGATCCTAGCTCTCGCTCTGGGAGCTTTCGTGGCCGGAGGTCCCTTGTGATTGTAAAGAACCTACTTCACGAGATCTCGAACGGCGGAAAGCTCCGAAAGGCTTCGTACGGCGGTTACCCCCTCCGGGAGATCGCCGTTGTACCGACAGAGGAGAATCGGGTTGAGATTAGCCGCCCGGGCCCCCTCCACGTCGTCGCTCCAGGAGTCCCCCACGTGAACCGCTTCCTCCGGATGTACTCCGGCACGAGCACAGGCAATTCGGAAGATCTCTGGGTGAGGTTTGCGGTACCCCACCTGGGAAGAGATCACGACGTCATGCACGAATGGAGTCAGGCCGTTTCCCTCGAGAATCACCTCGAGGCGCGAGTCCCAGTTGGAGAGGACCCCCACCCAGAGACCTTGCTCGCGCAGGGTCTGGAGGGCTTGGCGGGCCTCCGGGAAAGGCGTCCAGACTTGCGGGTCGCCGAACCGTTGGTAGAGCCGGTCGAACCACGAGTCGAACGGGACAACCATCTCGGGGATGGCGGCATGGAGTTGCCGCGTGAAACCTTCCCACATGGCACGGTGCTCCGTGTCAGACTCCCGGAGGAGATCTGGATTTTCCAGAACCTCTCGCGCATGGCGATCCCAGATCGGGCCGAACGCCCGCTCGAACCGCGTCGGCGGGATTTGGACGCCGAACGTCTCGGCGACCTCCGCATAGATTCCTCCCAGAGAGGGGACCGGATGGAGGAGGGTATAGCCCGCGTCCAGAAAGATCGCCTTCAATGCCATCGCCTCGATTGTATCCGTCCTTCGCGTCCACGGCCGGCCCGCTCGACTTGGCGGGTGGCAATATGAGAAAACAACCGCGGGACGCCATATCCCATCCGATCCCGCAAGTTTTGCACGGCGGAGAGATAGGAGAGGCCGCCCGCCACCTCGGTTGCAAGCCGGAAGAGATCGTTGATTTTTCTGCCAATGTCAATCCTCTGGGACCTCCTTCATCAGTCAAGGCGCTCTTGGAAGATTCCGAAACGCTTCTCGCGCTGACCCGGCGATACCCGGACAACCGCTCGCTGTCCCTGCGGGAGGCCATGGCGATCCACTGGAGGGTTCCACTTGAGCGCGTCGCCGCAGGCAACGGGGCCACGGAGCTTCTACGTTTAGCCATGGAATCGATGCGGCCCACACGCGTCCTGATCGCCGCACCGACCTATGGGGAATACCGCCGCGTTGCCGCGATCGCGGGGGCGAGAACTCGGATGTGCGCCTATCCGGATTGGCAGGAGGCACGAGATATGTTTCCATCTGCGGACCTGTCGATCCGGAAATGGAGGCCGGATCTTTTTGCCCTCTGTCTTCCAAACAATCCAACGGGGACGCTCCCTTCGTGGGACGCCGTGGGGCGGCTCTGTCGACGGGTTGCGTCCGTCGGTGGAGTTTCCCTCATCGACGCCTCCTTTATCGACTTCGTCGAGAACGGCTGGAGATCGCTCCGTCGTGTTGTCCCGAAAAAAGACTTAATCCTGCGATCACTGACGAAATTTTACGCCCTGCCTGGCCTGCGCCTGGGAGGACTCGTGGGGCCCCGACCGCTTGTGACGTCCATCCTGGCCCGGCAAGATCCCTGGAGCGTCAACGGCATCGCGCAGGAAGCGGGATGCCGAGCCTTGAAAGACAAGGCCTTTTCTCCGGCTACACGTGCATGGCTTTCCAAGGAGCGAGACCATTTCATGACAACCCTGGGCGTGATTCCCGGTATGGAAGTTCATCCCAGCGCGGCTAATTTTTTGCTTCTGCGTTTTCTAAAAGGCGCCGTAGCCGCTCAAAAAGTTTCTCAATCGCTTCTAAAACAGAAGATCCTGGCCCGCGCGTGCGGCGATTTCGGCCTTTCCGATTGTCTGCGGATCGCCGTCCGTACCCGACACGACAATGATCGTTTGGTTCAGACCCTGCTGGAGAAACGCGCATGGCACACTTGTTAATTACCGGAGGGGCATCCAGCGGCAAGAGCCGCTATGCGCTTTCGCGTGCCCGCACCATCGAAGGGCCGCGTGCCTTCATCGCGACGGCCCAGGCCTTGGACGAGGAGATGACCCGAAAAATCGCCCGGCACCAATCCGAACGGGAACCGGATTGGCGTTTGACCGAAGAGCCACTGGACCTCTCCGGGGCTCTCCGCCTGGCCTCCCGAGAAGCGCGCGTCGTTGTGGTCGATTGCCTGACGCTTTGGACCAGCAACGTCCTCTGCGGCGAAAATATCGAGCGCCTCCAAGACCGTCTTGAAACAGCTGTCGAAGCGCTCAAAACGGTTCTTTGCCCCGTGATCCTGGTCACAAACGAAGTGGGAATGGGGCTCGTTCCCGACACGCCTCTCGGCCGAGCGTTCCGGGAGGCCCAGGGGTTGGTAAACGGTCGGGTGGGAGAGATTTGCGAGGAGATACAGCTTCTGGTGAGCGGCTGTCCTTTAACGGTCAAGAAAAAGAAGGAGATCTGATGATCGAGGAAACGATACGGCAGATTACACCTGTTCCGACGGATACCTTGTCGAAGGCCGAAGCACATTTGGACAGACTCACCAAGCCCCTTGGAAGTCTGGGACGTCTGGAGAAGATCGCGGCGCGGCTGGTCGGAATCCAAGGGGAGCCTCCCCACGTGGGGCGCCGGCGGGCGGTGGTCTTCGCCGCCGATCATGGCGTCACGACCCAGGGAGTGAGCGCCTATCCCCGGGAGGTCACCAAACAGATGGTTCTCAATTTCCTGGCCGGGGGCGCGGCGATCAACGTCTTGGGGCGCCAGGCTGGCGCCGAGGTCCGCGTGGTCGATGTGGGGGTCGACGCGGATTTCGCGGCGGCTGGTCTGCTTTCGGCGAAGGTGGCCCGCGGAACGCGCGACTTCACGCGCGAGCCCGCCATGACGACGGACGAAGCGCGCCGCGCCATGACGGTCGGGATCGAGCAGGCGCGCGAGGCCGCCGCCGACAGTATCGATTGTCTTGTCACAGGGGACATGGGGATCGGAAACAGCACGGCCGCCGCGGCCATCTACTGTGCCCTTCTCCCAGCCAACCCTTCTGAAATGGTGGGACGGGGGACCGGCGTTGATGATGCGGGTCTTGCGCGAAAACGTTGGGCGATTGAAGTGGGTCTTGCGCGGCACCGCCTGAGCGCCGCCGACCCAGTCGCGGCTCTCGCCGCCGTGGGAGGGTTCGAGATCGCGGCCATCGCGGGCCTCTGCCTCGGAGGGGTCGCCGCGCGGATCCCTGTCGTTGTGGACGGTTTTATCGCCGGGGCTGGGGCTCTTGCCGCCATCCGGATGAAACCCATTGTCCAACACTACCTCTTCTTCGGGCACTGCTCGCAGGAAGGGGGGCATCGGCGCTTTCTGGAAGCGATCGACGAGCGCCCCCTGCTTGATCTCGACATGCGCCTGGGCGAAGGGACAGGGGCGATGCTCGCCTCGTATCTTCTGGAGGCCGCCTGCCGAATCTACACCGAGATGGCCACTTTCGAAAGCGCCGGCGTCAGCCAAAAGGGAAGCGAACCTCTACAACCATGAGCGCAAGCCTGAGCAGCGCCTTTTTAGGGGCCTTCTCCTTTTTGAGCCGACTTCCCCTCCGCTCCCCTGAATTGGACGCCAAGGGACTCGCCCTCAGCACAGTATTCTATCCGATCGTAGGAGCCACCCTTGGAGGATGCGTGGGTGGACTGATGTGGCTTGTACAACCATGGTTTGGTTGGCCCATGGCCGTCTGGTGCGGGATCGGCCTGGGGGCGCTCCTGACGGGGGCTCTCCACGAAGACGGCTTGGCGGACGCGGCCGACGGGCTCGGCGGTAGCGCGTCGCGCGAAAAGGCGCTGGCGATCATGGACGACAGCCGGATCGGCGCCTTTGGGGCGATCACGCTCATCTGGCTCTTCATGGCCCGCTATTTCTTGCTGTCGGCCATGGGGACGGAGCAGGCTCTGCGGCTCTTGCCGGTGGTCTGGGCGTGGGCTCGTGTCGCCCCCGTCCTTCTGATGGCTTGGCTGGCCCCCTGTCGGCCCGGCGAAGGACTTGCCGCCTCTGTGGGCAAGAATGTCGGCGCGCGGCACGCCGTTTCGGCTCTATTTCTGGCGACCATGATCACATGGGTGGTGGTGCCGCCAGGACGGCTCTGTGTCGCGGGAGGGAGCCTCGCGGCCACGGCGCTGGCCGGATTGTATTTTCGGCGACGCCTTGGCGGCGTCAGCGGCGACTGCCTAGGGGCCGCCGTCAGCATCTCGGAGATCGCCGCCTTGTCGGGGGCTATCGCGTGGGGGAGAATAGCCGCATGAGGCAACCTTTCAAGCCAAGGATGATACAGCCTGAGAAGATCGAGGAAGAAAGTTTCAGGATCATCGACGCCGAGCTTCCCAGCCACTTTCGCTTCACCCCCGAGGAGCATGCCGTCACCCGCCGCGTGATTCACGCGACGGGAGACTTTGAATTCGCCCGGCTTCTCCGGTTTCACCCGAGAGCCTTCACAGCGGCATTCGAGGCTTTTACGCGCATTGCAAACGTTGTCGCAGACGTCCAGATGGTCCAGGCCGGCATCAGCAAAGTGAACCTCACAAAATTCGGCGGCAAGGTTCTCTGCTTCATGGACGACCCCGACGTCTGGGCATCGGCCAAGGCGGCTGGCCATACGCGGGCGATCGAGACGATGCGCCGGGCGCGCGCCTTGGGAGATGGATTGATCATTGTGATCGGAAACGCCCCGACGGCGCTCCTGGAGACTCTGCGCCTCATCGACGAAGACGGCTGGCGACCGGCGCTCGTGATTGGAGTACCGGTGGGGTTCGTCTCGGCCGCTGAATCCAAGGACGCACTTCATGCCACCGATGAAACAGGGGTTCCATACATCACCTGCCTGGGGCGCAAAGGGGGAACCCCCGTGGCGGTCTCGATCACGAACGCCCTCCTCTCACTCGCTCTTGGAAGACGTGAGACCGCCCAAGCCGCGCAAGGATCATGAACGACGATGTCTCTGATCGAGGACCAGCCTGCGAACAAGGAGCCGGAACCGGATGACGGGATCGACCGCTCTAAGATGCGCACAGGCTTCACGACCGGCACCTCGGCGGCCGTGGCTGCCAAGGGGGCCGCGCTTCTCCTGCGCGATGGCACCTGTCCTGATGCCATCGAGATCCTCGTTCCCGCAAAAGTCACCCTGATAATCACGCTGAAGATGAAAGAACTCTTGACGCCGACTCTGGAGGCCCGTTGCTCCGTGATCAAAGACGGGGGGGATGACCCCGACTGCACACACCTAGCTGAGATCATCTCCCATGTACGCTTAGCTCCTGCCGGTGCACAGAGGCCAGGCGCCATTTGCTTCAAGGCAGGCGCAGGAGTCGGGACGATCACGAAGCCTGGCCTCGAGCTTCCACCCGGAGAGCCCGCCATCAACCCGGTCCCCCGCAAGATGATCGCTCAGGCTTTGACGGAGGTCTTGGGGGACGACCTCGGTGGGCGCGTTGCCGAGGTAGAGGTTGCGATTCCCAACGGAGAGGAACTCGCCAAAAAAACGATCAATGCGCGCCTCGGAATCCTGGGGGGGCTTTCGATCTTGGGCGTGAGTGGCATTGTCAAGCCGTATTCGACGGCCGCCTTCCGGGCCAGCGTCCGCCAGGGGGTGGCTGTGGCCAAGGCGCGCGGCGTCCAGGAGGTCTTCTTCACAACTGGAGACCGCAGTGAAAAATTTGCAATGCAACTTTTCCCAAATCATCCCGAGGAAGCATTCATACAGATGGGCGATTTCGTCGGGTTCGCTCTTTCTTGCGGGCGCGCGGTCGGCATGAAAAAGATCACACTCTGCGGCATGGTGGGGAAGACCGCGAAGCTGGCCCAGGGGCGCCTGCAGACGCACGCGGCGGGCGCCGAGGTCGACACGAAGTTCCTGGGGGTCGTTGCCGCCGAGTGCGGCGCGGAGCCGGACATCGTCGCCACGATCCAGGGGGCCAATACCGCGCGCCATGTGGGCGAGATCATCGACAAAACCGGCGTCCAAGGGTTCTACGACAACCTCGCTTTCCATGCGGCGACAGTCGCCTCTCGAAGCATCCAGAGGCAGGTCCCTGTGGAGATGGTCCTCACGGACTTCAACGGGAAGGTGATCGGGAGGGCGCATGTCGGTTGAGCCGGTCGTCGTGATCGGGCTTCCCGCCGAGGGAATGGGGGATCTTCCACCCGCTTTGCGCGAGGCGATCACCGGTGCCCAGGTGCTGGTGGGAGGCAAGCGCCACCTGGCCCTGTGCGACGGGTCGGCGGCGGAAAAGATATTGATCACGGGAGACATGGAGGCGCTTGCCGAACGGATCCGGCATGAAGCTGAAGGGCGCCGCGTCGTGGTCCTGACATCGGGAGATCCCCTGTTCTTCGGATTCGGCAAGCGGCTTGCGGAGGCGCTGGGGCCCGGGCGGGTCCGGTTGCATCCGGGACTCTCCTGCGTCCAGCTTTTGGCTAGCCGCGCGGGGATCTCCTGGGAGGATGCCACGCTCGTCTCGGTGCACGGCCGGGAGATGGCGGCGAACCTTGCCCCGGCCGTGGGCCGGTCGAAAATCTTCGTCCTGACCACGGGCGGTCAAACTCCGCGCGAGACGGCGTGCTTCCTACTGGAGCGCGGATATGACGATTACACTGCGTGGGTTGGCGAAGATCTCGGATCTACCCAGGAAAAGCTGGAACGGTTTTCCCTGAGAAATCTGGCTGAACTCGAGGCTCCGTTTTCAGCCCTCAATACGATGCTTCTCGTGCGCGAGGGGACGCGGGGAGCTTTGGCGCAATCCTGGCGCCGGCGCACCCCCGGCATTGTGGACGAGGAATTCGTTCAGCGCAAGCCGGACAAGGGGCTTCTGACCAAGCGCGAGATCCGTGTGGCGGTCTTGGCCCGGCTGAGGCTTGCAGGAGCGGGCGCCGCCGATCTCTGGGACCTGGGGGCAGGTTCCGGTTCGGTCGCGGTCGAGATGGCTCTTGCTTGCCCTGCCGCGCGGGTGCTGGCGTTCGAGAAGAACGAAGAGGAGTGCGCCAACATCCGGGCCAACGTCGAGAAGTTCGGCACAGCGAACGTGCGGCTGATCGAGGGGAAGGCACCCGGCACGGTCCCGGCCGATTCACGCCCCTGGGCCATCTTTCTTGGGGGTTCCGGCGGGGAGATCGCAGAGATGGTCCGCCTTTCCTGGGAGCGTTTGCTGGCCGGAGGGAGCCTCGTCGCGACCTTCGCGACGATCGAGAACCTCGCCGAGGCGCTTTCGGCCTTCAAGGCCGCCGGGGCCGAGCCGGAACTGGCGCAACACCAAATTGCGCGCGGGAAACCCCTGCTTGGGATGACGCGGCTCGACCCGTTGAACCCGGTCTTTCTGGTTTCGGCTACGAAACCTGACCCGGGTGATACACTGCCGAATCCATGACGACCCTCTCGCACGAGATTCAGGAGGTTCTTTGAACCCCATGCCGATATTTTACGGTGTCGGCGTCGGGACCGGGGATCCGGAACTCCTGACCCTCAAGGCGCTCCGGATCCTCCGGGAGGTCCCGGTGATCGGGATCCCGCGCCGGTCCCCCTACGACCCGTCCTTCGCCTGGACTGCGGTCGAGCCTTCTCTTGGGGAGGTCCCGGGGCAGGAGCGCCTTTCCCTGATCTTCCCGATGACGAAGGATCCGACGGTTCTCCTCCCGGCCTGGGAGAAGGCGTTGGATGAGATCGGCGAAAGGTTTGCACAGGGGAAGTCCGTCGCCTTTATCACCGCTGGAGACCCCTTCGTCTACAGCACCTTCATCTATCTCTACGAGGGTGCGGCGAAACGTTGGCCGGATCTGCGGCGGGAGGTCGTGCCCGGGATCAGTTCCATCACCGCCTGCGCGGCGGCGCTCGGCATCCCGCTCGCCGACGGGAAGGAACGGATCGCGGTGTTGCCCGCGACCTACGGCGTCGACGACCTTGCGGAGATCCTCGAAAAGTTCGACACGGTCATCCTGATGAAGGTGAACAATTGCGTCCCGAAGGTGGTGAAGGCGCTTGAGCGCACCGAGCTTCTCGACAAGGCGGTTTACATTTCGAAGGCCACGACGCGCCAGCAAAAGGTGGTGCGGAATCTCAAGTCGATCGAGAAGGACCGGTGCGATTATTTCTCGATGATCGTCGTGGCGAAGCGCACCAACAGCGGAGTGCTGGCGGGAAAGCAGGCGAAACAGGCCCAGGCGCGGGATGCCTCATGAT
>SBBH01000088.1 GCA_005239795.1 Planctomycetales bacterium | reverse complement strand
CCCCTGCGCGAGCCGATCCGTTCGAGGTCCGGCAGGCCCGCCGCCGCCTCGCGGAGCCGCTCGCGCAGGGGATGGCCAGCCGCCAGGGCCTGGACGGCGTCCAGGCGTTCCTCGATCGCTTTCTTGTCCACAAGCGGCGCTAAGAGCCACCGGCGGAGCATACGCCCTCCCATCCCGGTGCGTGTCAGGTCGAGGTGCGACAGCAAACTCCCTTCGCGCAGGCCCCCTTGAGTCTCGAGAAGCTCGAGGCCCGCCTGCGCCCCGGGATCGATCTGAAGGAAATCATGCGTCTCGTAGCGCGTCAGCGCCGCGATATGCGCGAGCGGCCCCTTCTGCGTCTCCTGGAGGTAGTCGAGAACCGCCCCGGCGGCCCCCAAGGCCCCTCCAAGATCCTCGGCCCCGAAGCCGGCCAAGGACGCCACCTTGAAATGCGCCGCGAGCGCCCGGCGCGCCGCGTCCCGCTCAAAGAGGCTGTCGGAACGATAAGTCAGGCGCCCCTGGGCAGACGCCTCAAGCTCCGCAAGCCAGGGGACGCCGGAGATCCCGCGCAGGCGCTCCGGCAGGAGGAGCTCCGCCGGCCGGTGGCGCGCCAACTCCGAGGCCAGATCCGCCGGCTCGAGGTCGGCCGCCTCGAAGCGGCCGGTGGAAAGATCCGTCCAGGCGACGCCGAAGGAGGCGTCCGCCCCCTCCGGCGGCGGCGCGACGGCGACCAAGAGGTTTTCCTGGTTCGCCTCGAGAAAGGTGTCGTCGATCGCGGTTCCGGGCGTGATGACGCGCGTGACCTTCCTCTCGACGATCCCCTTGGCCAGGCGCGGATCCTCCACCTGGTCGCAGATCGCTACTTTAAGTCCCCGCGCCAGGAGCTTTCGGATGTACCCCGCGGCCGCGTGGTGGGGGATGCCTGCCATTGGGATGTTATCCCCTTCCTTGCGGCGGGCCGTGAGCGTGATCCCCAGGACCCGCGCGGCGGTCTTGGCGTCGTCATAGAACAGCTCATAAAAATCCCCCAGGCGGAAGAAGAGGAGGGCGTCCCGGTGGGCGCTCTTCACCTCGCCGTACTGCACCATGAGCGGAGTGGACATAGGGAGGTGATTCTAACGACAAACACTCAACAAACGGCTAAACAGAAAACAACGTGATCGATCTGAGAGGCGTCGGCATCAAAAAAGCGTCTTGCCTTTTTCCTCGGCGGCATCTTCAGCCGGAGAGATCTGTGGCGCGCGCCGTTTTTTCTTCTTCTCTTCTCCCTCGCTCCCTCCCTCCCTCTCTCCCTCAAAGGGACGCGTTTCAAGAGCCCCGTCCGGGTTCTTGGCGAGTATCTCGATCTTCTTCTCGGCGGCTTTCAGGATCTCGTGGCACTGCTTCAGGGCCGCGATCCCCTTTTCATACTTGGCGAGCGCCTCGTCGAGGCCGATTTGGCCTCCCTCGAGCTGTCCCACGATCTCCTCAAGCTCCGCGAGGAGGTCCTCGAACCGAAGCGTCTTCTTTTTACTGGACATTGTCCCCCCATTCTTCCCGTCATGAGTCACGTGTCACGCGTCATGAGTCACGTGTCACGCGTCATGAGTCACGTGTCACGCAAAACCTGAATGCTCTTGATGAGGCTCATCGTCATGGCCTGGAAATGATCTATTGATTCGACAAGAGAATCGACCGATTTCAGATCAACATCATGCAAACAACGGCAAAGTTCAACTTGAGTTTGAACCTCGGCTGACGACCCAAAAGCGACATGCAGAAACTGCCTGAATTCCCTGCCGTTTCGTCGGCGAAAACCCTCGGCGATGTTCGTCGGCATCGAAACAGCGGCGCGGCGCATTTGGACGACAAGTCCGTATTGTTCCTGTTGCGGTAGTTGCGTCGTGAATTGATAGATCTGTTCCGCAATGGTCATCCCTTTCTTCCAGACATCTAGATCCCTGAAACTTCCGATCTTTCCGTTGTTCATATTCTACGCATGACGCGTGTCGCATGACACGTGACAAGAATCATTCTTGCCGCTCTACCCGGGACCAGACATCCCCTTTAGCTAAAGTGGTTCGTATTCGCTCACCGACATTCAACCGTTGCGCGTCCCGGACGACTTCCCCCGTCTCGCCTCTCGTCACGCTGTAGCCGCGCTCGAGCACTTTCAAGGGGCTCAAGGCCTCGAGTGCCGCACTCGATGTTGCCAGATGCGCGCGCGCCCCTTCCAGAAGCCGCGCAAGCGCCGCGGCCAGATCCCCAGCCGCCTCGTCCAGACGCCGCTCGGCCTCCTGGACGAGCTGGGCCGGAAGCCGCATCCCGAACCCCTTTTCGAACCGCTCGACGCGGCTTCGGGCCAATTCCAATGCCGACAAGAGCCCTCCCCGCAGAACCGCCGCGGCGCGGTCCAGACCTCCCACCAGCTCCGCGTAGCGCGGGACCACGCGCTCCCCCGCCGCGGTCGGCGTCGGCGCACGCCAATCCGCCACCAGATCCGAGATCGACACGTCCACCTCGTGCCCCACCGCGGAGACGACCGGGATTTCGGAAGCGAAAATCGCCCGCGCCACCGCCTCCTCGTTAAAAGCCCAGAGATCCTCAAGGCTCCCGCCGCCGCGCCCCACGATCAGGACGTCCGCGGCGTTCCAGCGGTTTAAGTCCTGGATCGCGCCAGCGATCTCGGCCGACGCCCCCTCCCCCTGGACCCGCACCGGATAGATCAGGATCCGCGCCGGCGGATACCGGTCGGTGATGGTCCGGATCATGTCGCGGATCGCGGCCCCGACGGGGGAAGTCACGATCGCGACGACCCCTGGGAAGCGCGGCAACGGCTTTTTGTGGGCCGGATCGAAGAGCCCCTCCTTTTCCAGCTTTTCTTTCATCTGGAGGAAGGCGAGCTGGAGCCCCCCCACCCCCTTCGGTTCGATCTTCTGGACCACGAACTGCGTCTGGCCGCGCGCCTCATACAGTGAAACGTCCCCGTACAAAAAAACCTCAAGACCGTCGGCCAGGTCGAAAGCGAGGCGCCCCGCCTGGCCCCGCCAGAGGACCGCCGAGAGCTGTGCCTCGGCATCCTTGACCGTGAAATAGAGGTGCCCCGACGGGTAGCGCTTGAGATTCGAGATCTCTCCCACGACCCAGACGCCGCGGAAGCGCTCCTCGAGCGACATCTTCACGATCCGCACGAGCTGGGAAACCGTGAGCGCGTCGCGCGCCGCCGCAACGCCGAGCGGCGTCACGGGCCGAAGAGGAGCTAGAGTCACCGACGCAGTATAGCTTTCTTGACCAACGATCGGAAAAGCCGGACGCGGGTCAGAACGCCGGAATCAATTTCCCGAGAAGGGAGTCCACCGCGCGAAAACCCTTGTGGTTCTCATCCATATGTCACGCATGTCATCACTGTTATAGCCACCCACACGAATATAGTGGTCACATTCGCTTTTCAAAGTCTCCAGAAATTGCAAGCGCTGTTCCGCTGGCAGAGTCCTGACGAAAGTTTGATGTCCTTCCGAATACTTGGAGAGAATATTCGCAGCCTTATCAAGAGTATCTTTCAAATTGGCCACGGCCTGCTTGATTCTTGCTTCGCGACCGATCCACCCCAATACCCCTCTGCCGAACACACGTGGGTCTTTCAGAACTATCTTCCGGAGAAATGAATCAGAGAAACCATGACTATTATTATGAACAAGCAGACTCCCTTCCCCGACGACATAGTTTCGATGGTCAGCAATCTTGAGGTTGTAGACCGGCACCTGGGCACCGGATCGACGCGTAACAGAGGTAACGACAGCCGCAGAGGGCCCGTCCCGCTCGAGATCCCCCGACGCCGTCGAGAGGGCTAAAACCACAGCCGGGAGCCAAAGAGGGGGAAAAACCATCGGCGCAATATAGCGCTTTTTCCACCGCAGAGACACGGAGGCGCAGAGCCGGCCCCCCCCCTCCTCTCCGCGTCTCGGCGCCTCTGCGGTGGTTTTAATTGGCTACAATAAAAACCTTATGCCGCGCCTCATCATCGAAGAGGGGATGCAGAAAGGGCGGGAGTTCCGCTTCACCGCGGAGGCCTCGGTCGGCCGCGGCAAGGACAACCTCGTCACCGTCGAGGACCCGCGCATCTCGTTGCGTCACGCCAAGATCATCCTCGAGAACGGCCGGTATGTCTTAAAAGATCTCGCCAGCCGAAACGGTACCTTCATCAATGGCGAGCGTGTCACGGAGCAACCGATCCATTTCGGGGACAAGGTCAAAATCGGCGCGGCAATCTTCTCCTTCGCCGAGGACCCGAAGGGGAAGTGGGCCGGACGGATGCTGGGGGGCTACGAACTCCTCGACATCGCCGGCGAAGGAGGGATGGGGACCGTCTATAAGGCGCGCCAGATCTCCCTCGACCGGATCGTCGCTCTGAAGCTCATGCACGAGCCCCTGATGAAGGATCCCCAATACGGGGAGCGCTTCGTCGCCGAAGCGAAGACCGCGGCAACCCTGAACCACCCGGGGATCGTGCAGATCCACGACGTCGGGTGTGAAAACGGCACCTATTTCTTTTCGATGGAATATGTCGACGGCGTGACGCTCGCCGAACGAATCCAAAAGGGCCCTCCGCTACCCATCGAGGAGGCGACCGGCGTCATCCTCCGGATCGCCGAGGCGCTGGCCTACGCCCATGCGCAGGGGATCGTCCACCGCGACGTCAAGCCCGAGAACATCCTCTTGGCCGCCGGCGGCGAGGCGAAACTGGCCGATCTGGGGGTGGCCAAGCAGACGCTCTCGATGGAGACGACACCGTCCGGCCAGGCCGGCAAGCGGCTTCTGACCGGGACCCCCGCCTACATCGCCCCGGAAGAAATCCTGGGGAAAGGAACCGGCCCGGCGAGCGACATCTACTCGCTGGGCGCCTCCTTCTATCATCTGCTGGCGGGCCGTCCCCCCTTCATCAGCGCCTCCCCGACCGAGACGCTCCGAATGCATCTGGCGAACACACCGCCCGACATCCGGCGCTACAACCCCGACGTCCCCCCGGACCTCTGCGACATCGTCGCGCGGATGATGGCCAAGAACCCCGCCGACCGTTTCCCCAACGCCCAGGAAGTCGCCGACGCCTTGCGCCAGCCGCTCCGCAAAAAGTCCCGGCGAGCGTCTCTGCGGAGTCCCTCCTCCCGGGTGGCCGTCGCCGGAATTTTGGCCGTCGCGGCGATCGCGGCGGTGTGGTCGCTCACGCACCGCAAGGGATCGGAGGATTCTCCTCACGGGGCCGGGGCCGTTCCCGGAACCCCGGAAACCGCGCAGTCTCTCTTCAACCGGGCCGCGCAGGCGCATGACGAGAAGCGGTTTGATGAAGCTGAGACCTTCTATCGGCTCGTGATCGAAAAGGACCCTGCGTCGCTCTGGGCGGTCCGGGCGGAGGAGGATCTCCATCGCCTCGCCGCGGAGCGCTCGACCCGCGAGATCGAGGCCCTCAAGGGACGGCTCGACCGGATCCTCCAGGAGACGCAAGGAGCTTACGAAAAGCGCCTCGACCCGCTGACGGCGCTTGCCCGCGACGCCCAGAGACATCCGGCGGTGGCCCAGGCGATCGAGGCCGAGATCGCACGGACCCGCAAAATCCTGGACCAGCAGAAAGCGATCAAAGAGGCGGAACGCCTGGAGAAAGAGCGCCTCTCGCGCGCTTTCCGCGAAGAAGCCGACCGGATCAAGGATGCCGAGCGCCGCAAGGATTTCGGAGCCGCCTGGAGGGGGCTCGAAGCGCTCCATGCGAGCTACAGCAAGCCCCCCTGGCAGGACGACGTAAGCACCCTGCGCAAGGAGCTCCTCGACCAGATGAACGGTTTTTTGAACACAAGGCGCGAAGAGTGGGAGGATCTGCGCGCCCGAGCGCGCTACAGCGCGGGGTGGGCTCTGGCTGAGGACACTTCGAAGACCCTCGCGAACACGCCGCTCGAAGCCCAGGCGAAGCTCGCGGCACAGCGCGTCGCAAGCGACATCAAAACGGCCTTCCAAACGGAGGCGGCGCCTTGCGAAACGCTGATCCGCGCCAAGCGCTTCCGGGAGGCGGCCGAGCGCCTGCGCAAGACCGCCGAGGCGTACGCCGGCACCCCTTCCGAGGAGGAGGCCCTGCAGGCCTTGCAACTCCCCCAGATGCTCTCGGCCCTGCACGCCGCGGCGGTCGAACGGATCCGGACCCTCCCCCCCCAGGAGCGTAAAGCGGTTTCCCTCGAGCCCGGCCGCCCCAAGACGCGGGTCGCGAACGCGGACGACTCAAGCGTCACGCTCGAGAGCATCCCGGGGCCCGGGATGCCCGGCGTCCAGTGGCAGAAATCCTGGGAGGCGCTCGACCCCCGGCAGATCTACACCATCTATGAGGCGCATCTCGATAAGCGCCGGCGGCAGACCCACGAGTGGCTCCTCGCCTTCTGCACGGCCTTCGAGCTGGCCGACGAGGCCGAGGAGCATACCGGGAAGCTGGCCGGGGCGCCGAGGTAGGCGCGGCGAAAACCGGGAAAACCCGAACCGGATTAAAGGTACGATACCTTGATGTGACGGCGGTCCGCGGTTTCCAAGGTCTTCCGCAGCGGCGAAATCCCCCCCGTCGACAAAAGCTGGCTTTCCAAGACCCCGGCCGAGCGCATGGAAGCCGTGTGGCGATTGACGCT
>SBBH01000116.1 GCA_005239795.1 Planctomycetales bacterium | reverse complement strand
GAGAAGGAGGAGGCAAAGCACCCGACCCGTCATTTCAAGGGGTATTTTCTCTGCGCCTGTGCCCAGATGGCGGATCGCGGCCCCTACGGCAAGGAGTTTGACAAGGGGAAGCACGACCTGTGCTGCGACGAGAGTCTTCCCGTGTTTTTCAAGCCCACCAAGGAGGTCGTCGCCTCCGCGGAAGAGGACGGCCCTCCGCAAGAAAAAGAGGTCGATCTTGTTTTTGTCGTGGCGGGGGTGCGCCTGACGAAATGGGAGATCGAGAAGGTTCCGGATTCCGTCACGAAGAAACTTCTCGGAACCAATGCCGTTCTCGAGGTCAAGTGCGAGGTGTTCGATCCGGGCAAGGATAAGACCGTTTCCGTCGTGGTCTTCCAAAAGATCGGGGACCTGTGGGAGAGGAAAAAGGAGAAGAAGGACAAGGATAAGGGCGGGCGCGAATACGGTCTCTTCGGGAGGGAATAGCCTAAGATCATGAGAAGGGGGACGGCGTTTTGGCTGGGCCTCGCGGGAACTCTGTGGGCGGGGCCGGGGGAACCTGACTGGCGCGCGGCGGTTCAAGAAAATACGCGCAGGGGCTGGATGTCATGCGCGAGGCGCGGGACTCCGATGCCTCGCAGCGCCAGACGCTCTACGGCAAGGCTTTGACCCAGATCTTCCCAGGATTCAGGATCCCGTTGGGGTCGAATTGCCTCTTCAAGCGCCTGAGGATTTCAACGTTCGCCTCGCCGATCGCGAGCGCCAAGCTTTCGCGGTGGAGGTATCCCACGCCGTGCTCGCCGGTGATCGTGCCGCCGAGCGCGATCACCCGCTCGAAGAGTTCCCGTGTCGCGGCCGGCAGGGCCGTTTTCCAGCGCGCGGGATCCGCGTCGCGCTTGAGGATATTTACATGGATGTTCCCGTCTCCTGCATGGCCGTAGGAGATGGCCGACAAGGCGTGGCGGGCGGTCGTCTCCCGGATCGCGTCCATGAGCTCCGGCAGACGCGCGCGCGGGACGACGCAGTCGATCTCCCGGTAGGGGGAGATCTTCTTCACCGCCTCGCCGATTGAACGGCGCAGGTCCCAGACCGACTCGCGCTTTTCCCTTGTTTCGGCCACGAGAAGGTCGGAGGCCCCCTCTTCCAGGCAGACGGCGCAGACGCTCTCCGCGTCGGCGTCCAAGGGAGCCTCATGCATCCCGTCCAATTCGATCAGGAGGAGCGCCGGGGAGTCCCCTCCCGGGAATTTCCGGCCTT
Source organism: Planctomycetales bacterium (assembly GCA_005239795.1). Classification (GTDB taxonomy): domain Bacteria; phylum Planctomycetota; class SBBH01; order SBBH01; family SBBH01; genus SBBH01. Next base: position 7,417 of record SBBH01000116.1, on the reverse strand, counting down.
TCCTCTCCTCGGCGGCCGCGACCGCCGCGCGTTCCATGAATTCGAGGGCGCAAGGGGTCACGCCCCGCTGGAAAATCTTCGCCACGGTCCGGGCCGCCGCTGCTACGGAATCGAATGGGGCCAAAAGGGTCCGGTGCACCGTCGGCAGCGGGAGGAGTTTTAAGGTCGCCTGCGTCACGACCGCCAGAGTTCCCTCGGACCCCACGAGGAACTGCGTGAGGTTGTAGCCGGCGACGTTCTTGAGGAGCTTTCCTCCCGTGCGGATCACCTCGCCCGTCGGAAGAACCGCCTCCAGGCCGTAGACATAATCCTTCGTGACGCCGTATTTCAGGGCGCGGGGGCCCCCGGCGTTGTGGGCGATGTTGCCGCCGATCATGCAGGCGGATTTGCTCGCCGGATCGGGAGGGTAGAAGAGCCCAACCGCCTCGACCGCGTCCTGCAGGGTTTGGGTGATGACCCCCGGCTCCACGACGGCGAAAAGGTTTTCGCGGTCGATCTCAACGATCCGGTTCATTTTTTCGAGCGACAGGCAGACGCCGCCCTGCACCGGAAGCGCGCCGCCCGAGAGCCCCGTTCCCGCCCCGCGCGGCGTCACGGGAATCCGGTGTTCGTTGCAGAAGGCGAGGACGCGGGAGACTTCGTCAGCGGTTTCGGGAAGGACGGCGATATCGGGAGGAAAGTTCAGGTCCTCCGTCTCGTCGGAGCCGTAGCGGCGCAGCTCTTCGGGAGAGGCGCGGTAGCGACCGGCAGGAAGAAGCTGAAAAAGTCCAGTCGGCAGGTTTCGCGGCATCCGCCGTATCGTAAGGGATCGATGACCCGGGAGGAGAACGCATCTTTGAAAGAAGATAGACTCTACTTTACTCATGAGAAAAGTAGAGATATCCTTATTTTGCTAAGATACGGAATCGCGCCTTCAACGATATCTCGAGGGGCATGTCCGGCAGGACCTCCGTTCGAAAATGGTCTTTGTCGGGGGACCCAGACAGGTCGGCAAGACAACGTTCGCCTTCGCGTTCCTACGGGGTGAGGGCAAGCGGCATCCCGCCTATCTCAACTGGGACGTCGGGACAAGCCGCCAAAAGATCCGTCGAGGGGAACTGCCGCCGCACGAACCGCTTGTCATCCTGGACGAGGTTCACAAGTTCGCCAGGTGGCGCAACCTGTTGAAGGGTTTTTACGATCACGATCATCCGGAGATCTCTTTTTTGGTCACCGGCTCCGCCCGTCTCGATCACTATCGAAAGGGGGGCGATTCACTGCAGGGGCGCTATCACGGCTACCGGTTGCACCCGCTGTCCGCTCGAGAATTGAGCCGGACGCCGTCCGCCGCCGAGATTCGGAATCTTCTGCGCTTCGGCGGTTTCCCGGAGCCCTTCTTGAGGCAAAACGAGATTTTTTGGAGGAGGTGGCAGCGGGAGCGGATTCAGCGGGTCCTGTACGAGGCTCTTAGGGACCTCGAACGGGTGAAGGAGGTCAGCCTGATGGAACTCTTGGTCGACGCCCTGCCAGAGCGCATCGGCTCTCCCCTTTCGGTCAGGAGTCTGCGGGAGGATCTGGGCGTCGCCCACGAATCGGTCGAGCGCTGGATCACCATCCTCGAGAATCTCTACGTCTGTTTCAGGATCGCGCCCTTCGGAGCGCCGCGAATTCGGGCTGTGAAGAAAGAGAAGAAGCTCTACTTCTGGGACTGGTCCCAGGCGCCTGAAGGGGGGACGCGCTTTGAGAACCTCGTCGCCTGCCAGCTTCTGAAGTATTGCCATTTTTTGGAGGACACCGAAGGCCATCGCATGGAGCTTCGGTTCCTTTGAGACACGGACGGACGAGAGGTCGATTTCGTCGTGTTGCGGGACGGCAAGCCGATCTTCGCCGTCGAGTGCAAGTCGGGGGAGAGGGAGACGAGCCCCGCCATCGCCTACTACCGCGCGCGAACCGGCATCCCGTCCTTCCTCCAGGTCCACCTTCAGGAGAAAGATTACGGCTCGGCAGGAAAGACCGCCCGGGTCCTGCCGTTTGCGACCTTCTGCCAGGAGCTGGCTCTGCCCTAGCGTTCCGTTTTCGGAGACTTCCATCTGACGGGCCAGGGCTGCCTGTGTCCGCTCGAGCAGGCGTTCGAGGAGCACGAGATCTTTGGGGCCGTGAAGGGACATCACCCGGTCGACCGTCGCGTAATAGGGGGGCTCGACGCGGGCGAGGAGCTCCTTTCCTTAAAACTTGAGCGTCAGAAGCGTCTCGATCGGAACCCGATCTTGAGGATCCTTCCCGATATGAGAGAGGCGGACCCCCCCGTCCGGCCCGATCAGGAATGTCGCCGGCCGGGCGACCCGGAAGCGGCGTCCCGAATAAAAGGAGTAGACGCCGTAGCGCTTCGCGACGGCCCGGTCGGCGTCGACGAGGACGGGGAAAGGGGGTCTGTCGGCGGCCCCCGCGAAGTGGGTCACCGCCTCGAAGGGGTCCTGGCAGGCGATGAAGGCGAGGCTCATCCCTGCCGCGCGGATCCGGTCGTGGGCCTGGCGCGCCTGCGCCAGCTCAGCCAGGCATTTTCCTCACCCGATGCCGCGCAGGAATTTCAGGATCAGCGGGCCTTGGGACAGGAAGAGGCCCAGCGTGTATTCCCCGCCATGTACGGCATCGCGCAGGACGAAATCGGGCGCTAGGGAGCCGACGGGGAGGCCGCGGGGAGAGGTGAACATGGAGGCATCATAGAGGAAGTGCTGAGTGCTGAGTACTGAGTGCTGAGCGCGGTGGTTCGCTTCACGCTGGACGCTTCACGCATTTCATTCGTACAATTCTCAGGATTCGTGCGAAAATAACCGCACAGCGCCTCAGCGACTGGGAACGGGGACTGTGGTCTCAAGAAGGGGGCTCGATATGGTCCAGATCAGCGAAGGAAAACTGACAAGGCTCAAGAAACTCGCCGACGACAAGGGACTGATCCGCGCGGCGGCGATGGACCAGAGAGGATCCCTTTTGAAGTCGATCGCCAAGGCCAAGGGGGTCGATCCGGCTGAGGTCACCCCGGCCCACATGAGCGAGTTCAAATCTTGCGTCACCAAGGTCCTTTCGCCCCATGCCAGCGGCATCCTGCTCGATCCCACCTACGGCTTGCCGGCGTCCCGGGTCCGCGACAGGAAGTGCGGCCTCCTCTTGGCCTATGAGGAGACCGGCTACGACCAGGCGACCCCAGGGCGCGTCCCGCGCCTGGTGGCCGACTACACCGTCGGCCGACTCATCGCCGACGGGGCCGAGGCGGTGAAGCTTCTGACCTACTACCACCCCGACGAAAGGGCCGACGTGAACGCCATCAAGCATGCCTTCGTCGAGCGGGTGGGGGTCGAGTGCGACTATCACAATATTCCGTTTTTTCTGGAATTCGTCGGGTATGACATCAAGGGAGGCGAGGGGAAGGACCCCGCCTACGCCCGCACGAAGCCGGACGTGGTGCTGGACAGCATCCGGGAATTCACGAAGGAGCGCTACCGCGTCGACATCCTCAAGGTGGAGGTCCCCGTCGACATGCAGTATGTCAAGGGGTCCAAGGCCGCCAAGGGGGAGACGCTCTGGACCCGCCAGGAGGCGATCGCCCATTTTAAAACCTCGGCCGAGGCGGCCACGAAACCTCTCATTTACCTCTCGGCCGGCGTCGACGACGCGGTGTTCCTGGAGAGCCTCGAAATCGCCAACGACTCCGGCGTCGTCTACGCGGGGGTCCTCTGCGGACGGGCCACCTGGAAGGAAGGGATTCCGGTCTACGCCACGAAAGGCGTCCGGGCGCTCGAGGATTGGCTTTCTGACCGCGGGGTCAAGAACATCGAAGCCTTGAACAAAGTGCTCGCCCAGGGGGCCCAGCCCTGGCACGCCAAGTACGGGGGAGAAAAGAAGCTCAACGTTGGACGCGCCAGCGCCTAGCCAAGATCGGCAGAACCCTTTTCGTGGGATCGTCGCCTCCCCGCAGATCGAGCCGTCCGAGATCGCGGCCCAGGTTCTGCGCGAAGGGGGGAATGCCTTCGACGCCGCCGTCGCCGGGGCGTTCGCCCAAGGGGTGGTCGATCCGCACCGCTCCGGCATCGGCGGCTTCGGCGTCGCCACGCTCTATGAGGCCAAGGCGCGCCGCGTCGCCGTCGTCTCCTTCCATGGCTGGGCGGGCTCGCGTGTCTCGGAGCGGATGTGGGACGGTCTTTTGGAATCGGTCTCCCCCGACGGGTTCGGATTTCTCCTCAAGGGGAAGGTCAACGACATCGGGCACACCTCGATCGGGGTCCCGGGCATGGTCCGGGGGATGCAGAAAATCCACGCGGGGCGGGGGCGGCTTCCCTGGGCGAAGCTCCTGGCCCCGGCCGCGGCTCTCGCCGAGGAGGGGTGGATCGTCACCCCGCAGATGCACGAGTACTGGCGCCGGCCGGGATTTTCGGGGCGCCCCAGCGCCTTCGACCGCATTTCCTCCAACACCGCCAGCCGCCTGCACGCGTTGAAGCCGGACGGCCAGCCGTATGCCAAGGGGGAACGGATGCGCCTGACGGCCTTGGCGGCCACCTACCGGAGGTTGGCCGAGACGGGCCCCGATGATTTTTATGCCGGCCAGATCGCCCGCGTCCTCATGAGGGAGCTGGGCGACAACTGTTTCTTCGACGCGCAGGATCTGGCCGATTACCGCGCCGAGGAGGAGCCTCCCGTGTCGGCGCGCTACCGGGATTTGACGCTTTATGCTCCCGGGGCTCCGGCCGGAGGGATCCCTTTTCTCCAGGTGCTCCGCGTGGCGGAACTTTTTAGGATCGCGAATCTCGGCCGCGGAACGCTCGACGCCTACGACCGTCTCTGCGGATTCCTGTCGCGCCTGCACGATGCGCGCGCCCGCACGGTGGGGGATCCGAGGTTCTGGGACGTCGATGCCACGCGGCTCCTGTCGGACGCCTACCTCAAGGATCTGGCCGAGCGCCCGATCCCGACGCGGCCGCCAGGAGAGGAGCCGGCCGGGACGACTCAGCTCACGATCGTGGACGGGGAGGGGAACGCCGTTTCCCTCAACCATTCCCTGGGGTACGGCTCAGGTATCTTCAGCGCGGCGCACGGATTCGCCTACAACAACTGCATGAGCTGTTTCGACCCCAGGCCGGGACGCCCCGACTCGATCGCGCCGCATCGCGCGCGCTTCACGGCCATCTCCCCGGCGGTGGGCTTGACAAACGGGGAGCTTCAGCTTGTGATCGGCGCCCCCGGCGCCGCCCGCATCACGGCGGCGCTCGCGGAGGTGATCATGAACCTCGTCGATTTCAAGCTCGATCCTCAGGCGGCTGTCGAGGCCGAACGGTTCGACGCGGTGGGGCAGGAAGCCCTCTTCGGCGCCGGCGTTTCTGCCGAGATCGAGGCGGGGCTCGTCGAACGCGGCTGGCACATCCGCCGCTCGACGCGAAAGGTCGGTTTCATCGCGCGTGTTTTTCCCTTGTGGAAAACGCCTGACGGCTGGAAGGGCGGCGCCGACCCCGCCGAATCGCCGGCCGTGGTGAAAGCCTGAGTCGTGTTGTTCGTGGGTCGGACAAAATAGAAGGCGCCTACTTCGGCGCCCCGACAAAAAAAGAATCAGGACCCGCCGCCCTCCTTGCCAGCCCGGTGTGTCTGTGGGCTCGACTGCCTTCCATACAGCGGACCGAGCCGCCGCTTGGCGTCGCCCCCCCCTGAACGCTTACGGCTATTCTTCTAACTCCGGCAGGCCGAGAAGGAAGTGCCAGACGGGGATCGCGGCGATGCTCCCGCCATCGACGGTGATCCGTTCGTCGTCGTTTCTTGTTACGAGGGTGCCGGTCTTGAGCTTCAGTTCGGCCATCGCTTCGGCGAGGGCGGCGATTTCACGCTTCCGCGTTTGTGGGTCGGCCAGGGATTCGCACGCCTGCAACAGTTTTCGCGGGCGGTTCCTCGCCGAGACGATGAAATCGACCTCACGGCCGCTCTTCGTCCGGTAGTAGTGGATCTTTGGGTGGATGCGGCGTAGCGCCGTAAACACGAGATTCTCGAACAGGTGTCCGGAATTGACGAGAACCCCCGAAGAGGCCGAGGCGACCAGGGCATGGTCGATGCAATAGATCTTTTTGGGATTGGCGTGGCTGCGCGCGAGCGATGCGTCGAAGATCCGCACGCTGAAGAGAAAATAGGCGTCTTCGAACCAATCCAGGTAGTCCGACACCGTTGATTTTGGGACCTTGTGGCCTAGCGATTTCAGATATCCCGCGAGCTTGTTGATGGAATAGAGCGAAGCGGTATTGTCCACGAGCCAATGGGCCAGGTCGGCCACGGCCTTGGGATGAGAGGCGTCATGGCGTTCGACCAGATCCCGGAACAGGATGGCCTGGAAATATTCCTGATGGGTCTTGATCCGCAGGTTTCGGTCCAGTCCGACGACTTCGGGAAATCCGCCGGTTTCCCAGTACTCCTCGAAGGCCTTGCGGATGAGCAACCGCTTTTTCGTCGAAAGGGGACCGGCGCTCTCGATCCCCTTGGAATCCAGAAACTCCCGGAACGAAAAGGGGAACATCTCCCAGGACAAGGCTCGCCCGCGCATCTGCGTGGAGATCTCTCTGGAAAGCATCTGCGCGGACGAACCCGTCAGGTAGACCTGGCACTTTTCAGTCCGCATCAGTCGGTCAACGAACGGTTCCCAGCCGGGAACGGCCTGGATTTCGTCGAAAAAACAGTGAACTGTTTCCGCGTTCTTCTTTTCCGGGTAGAGGGAGTAATAGGCCTCGGTGATCAGTCCGAGGGTCTCCTTCTGGAGGTTGTGCAGGCGATCGTCGAAAAAGTTCAGGTAAAGGATGTTTTCGCGCGGGACACCGGCGGCCAAGAGACGCTCCATGACCTGGAACAAATAGGTCGATTTTCCGCTCCGGCGCACCCCGATACAGACGGCGGCCTTCCCGGGGATGGCCTTGAGGCGCAGGCGCCGGGGCACCCCCGTATTCATCGGGACTTCCTGAAAGTCTAGGATCATAGTCCTGAGGGTCTCGAGCATTGGTTCCTTCCGGAAAGAAAATAAGCCAAATAACTCATTAACTGGTAATTATTTTTACCATTTTTTGCTTTCTGTCAAGGGGGACTATTTCTGCGCCCCGCCCAGGCGCTTTCAAAATCCACGCCGGCGATGGACGTCAGGATGTCGATCCGGACGGGGGGCACCCCGATCTGGAAGATCAAGCCGGGTTCGGAAAGATCCTTGAGAGACAGATCCAGCATCGGCGCCCCGAATGCTTTCAAGGCGGCCAGGGATTTTCTTGCATTGTCGGGGGATGGCTTCGATCCAGATATCCCGGATCCTTGGTAGCCCGTACATGGCCGTGCGCCGCCAGCGCGTGCGCGCCTACGATGAGGAACTTAACGCCGTGAACGTTGAATTCGGCGATGAGTTCTTTGAAGTCTTGGTTCATCGTTTGAG
>SBBH01000163.1 GCA_005239795.1 Planctomycetales bacterium | reverse complement strand
CTTCACCGTCCTCCACAGCCGCTCGACGAAGACGTTGTCCAAGGCCCGACCCTTCCCGTCCATGCTGATCTGGATCCCGGCCGACAGAAGCCTCTTCGTCCGTATCCCTTTCACCGCCTCCAGCGCCACTCGCGCCTTGAACTCGTCCGAGTGCCTCTTCCGCTTCTGGCTCATCCCTTCTCCTTCCGTCTCCTGGACCCAGATCTTGCCACAATTCTTGGCTTACCGACCTGTCCAAAAAACGGGGGGAACTTTAGTTCATTTGGCCTATTGGCGTTTGTTTGATGTTTGGTTTTTGGTGTTTGGTGTTTCTTCCCAGGTCGTCGTCACATAGGGTCGCACCAGGTCCGTCCAGAGGATTTTTGTCGCCGAGGCGAGCGGCACCGCCAGCAACAGACCGAAGAGCCCCAGAAGCTTCCCGAAGGCGAGGATCGCGAAGACGATCATTACCGGATGCAGGCTCGCGGTCCGCCCGAGGATGACGGGGCTCAGGACTCCTTCAATCACCTCGGACAGGACGAAGACGACCCCGACTCCCAGAAGGGTTCCTGTCTGGGCGTCGTCAGCGCAGGCCAGGAGCGCCGCGATCCCGCCGACGCCGAAGAGGCTCGCCGCCGGGAGGAGACTCAGCACACCGGCCAGCGCGCCCAGGACGAACGCGTAGGGGATGTCGAGGAACCAGAGCCCCGCGGCGATCACGAGCCCCTTCAGGATGCAGACCAGGGACCGCCCGAAGATGAACCCGGCCATCGCGGCGTCGATATGTCCCAGGATCTGGAGCGTCTGCGCCCGCAGGGCGGGCGGGAAAAGGGGCGGGATCGCCTTGTAGAGCGCCGGGATCCGTTGGAGGAAATAGAAGGTGTAGAGTGGGACGAGGAACAGGTAGGACAGGAACGCGAAGGCGCTTTTCAAAGGGGCCGTCGCGCGCTCCCCGAACCACGAGAGGGCCCGTGTCAGGCGGTCCTGGAAATCCTCCCGGCGCTTGGGCTCGTCCAGGAAGAGCGCTAGGAGCTTGGCGGCGTCGTCGTAGTGGGGAATTTCCCTCAGGCGTTCCTGGAACTTCTCGAAGATCTTTTCGACGCTTCGGGGCTGGCTCTCGATGTAATTCTGGAATCGGTCGGCCGACCGGGCCGTCTCACGGTAGAGAGGGGGGACGACATAGAGGAACGCCAGGGCCGCCAAGGTCGTTCCCGCCCCGTACAGGGCGAGGATGGCGCGGAAGCGCGCGATGCCACGATTTTCCATCCAGGTGACGGTGGGGTTCAGGATGTAGGCGAAAAGGGCCGCCAGGAGGAGGGGGTTTAAGACCGCGCGCAGAAGATAGCCGATCCAGAGGGAGGCCAAGACCCCCGCCAGGACCACCGCAAGTCGGATCCAGCGCTTCTGAGAAGCCATAACTATTTGTCACGCGTCATGTGTCACGCGACATGCGTGATTCCTTGTTTTGCGCATGACCCATGACTCGTGACGCATGACGGTCAGGGCCTTTCCAGAATCAAGCTGGCGCCCTGCCCGCCGCCGATGCAGAGGGTCGCCAGGCCGTATTGCACGTTGGCCCTCTTCATCTCGTGGAGGAGCGTCAGCACCAACCGCGCGCCGGTGGCGCCCACAGGATGCCCGAGGGCGATCGCGCCGCCGTTCACGTTCGTGATGTCGCGGCGGAGCTCCCCCAGGCGCCCGGGGAGCCCCAGCTCCTTGCGGCAGAAGTCGTCGGAGTTGAAGGCGATTTCGTTGGCGATCACCTGTACGGCGAACGCCTCGTTGATCTCGATCCGGCCGATGTCGGAGAGTTTCAGGCCCGCCTTGGCGAGAGCCGGCGCCGTGGCGTAGACCGGGCCCAGCCCCATCCGGGAGGGTTCCAGCCCCGCGTAGGCGTAGCTCCGGAGATACCCCAGGGGCGCGAACCCTTCGGCCTTGGCCACGTCCTCGCGCATCACGAGGAGCGCGGCGGCGCCGTCGGTGATCTGGCAGGAGTTCCCGACCGTCACGGTGCCGAATTTCCGGTCGAAATAGGGCTTGAGCTTCGACAAGGCCTCGATCGTCTGCTCAGGGCGCGGGCCGACGTCGGCCGTGATGGGGGCGAATTCTTTGCCGGCGAAAAGCGGGATGATCTCCTCCTTGAAGCGCCCCGCACTCTGGGCGGCCAAGGCGCGCCGGTGGCTCTCGAGGGCATAGGCATCCTGCGCCTCGCGCCCGACCGCGAATTCGCGGGCGAGCACCTCGGCGGTCTTCCCCATGATGAGGCCGCAAGTGGGGTCTGTGAGCCCCTGCACGAGGCTGATCTGCGGGCTCATCATGGACGGTCGCCAGGAGGCGATGGCGGCGAGCTTTCCGGGCAGGGTCTTTTGCTTGGCCAGGCGCTCCAGGAATTTCCCGAACGCCTTCGGGTAAGAGATCGGATAGTTGCTCATCGACTCCGTGCCGCCCGCGGCGATGATTTTCGCCTCGCCGGCGCGGACCTTTTCGGAGCTTTGAGTCAACGCCTCGAACCCGGAGGCGCAGTTCCGGTGGACGCTCGCGGCGGGGGTCTTCTTCGGGAACCCCGCCATCAGGGCCGAGACGCGCGCGACGTTGGCGGCGTCGGCGGGGGTGCCGCAGTTGCCGAGGATTACATGATCCACCGCGTCGGTTTTGACGCCTGTGCGCTCGACGAGCTCCGAGAGCACCGCGCGGCCCAACTCCTGCGCTGGGAGGCCGTCCAAGGGCCCTCCCGCGCGGCAGAAGGGGGTGCGTACGCCTCCAACCAGGGCGATCCGATCAGGCATGAGGAAATCCTAAATTCAAAGCACTAAATCCTAAACAAGCACCTAGATCGAACCGTTTCCTGTTTTCTGTTTCGGTGATTTGAGTTTGTTTAGTCATTAGTGCTTTGAATTTTGAGTTTATCAGTGCATAGGGGCATGATCGCCCAGTCCCATTAGAAGAAAGGCGCCCGTCAGCGCCAACACCAAGCCGCTCAGGGTCTCGGCGTGCCGTTCCAAAAACGGCAGTTTGAGTTCGCGGTGGATCGCCAGCGCCGTCCAGGCGACAGTCAGGCTCGCGCCCACCGTCACCGCCAGGTACAGCGTCACGACGGCGGCCTGAAAGGCGCCCGACAGGCCGATCGCCCCGGCGAAGATCGGGACAGAGACGAAGCAGGGGCTCATGCCCGCCACCAGGACCAGCGTGAAAAACGACCCTTTTCCCAGGGCGGCGTCCAGATCCTTAGGAGAATGCCCTTCGTGGGAATGCCCGTGAAAGTGGAGGTGGAAGTGGGGGGAGGCGCGGCGCGACCGCCAGAGCGCCCATGCCGCATAAGCCAGGCCGAACCCGACCAGGATCATGCCGCCTGCCGCTTCGATCCGCGCATGGTAAGGCTCGAATCGGTAGAGGACGCTTTCGCCGGCCAGGATTGCCGCGACGCCGAGGAGCACCGAGAGAAGCGAATCGCTCACCGCCCCCAGCCCCGCCGCCGTGAGGGTCTTGGCGGTCGACCATCCCTGCTTCCTGCCCACGAGGACGAAGGGGACCCAGTGGTCGGGGATGAGGGCATGTATGGCGGCGCTCCCGGCCGCTCCCAGAAGAAGAGGCCAATGGCTGTCGAGGGGCGCCTCCACGCGGCGGATTGTATCGGAAGAATCGCCGCGCGTCGCTCGTTGATCCTAATCTACTTCGACGCGCGTCACATGCTCGGCCGCGAATGCCAGGCGTCGGCCTTCGTCGAGCGCCAGCGTGATCCCCTCGGAGAATCCTGCGGAGAGAACGGTCCCTTGGACGAGGCGCCCCGCGGCGTCGACTCTGACGCGTTTTCCAGGGAGGTCCGAGGCGTTTTGCCAAGCGGCCTCCAGGAGAGCCGTGTTTCCCGCCGCCGCCTGTGCGTAGAGCTCTCGAAAGCGATCGAGGATCGTTGTGAGCAGCCGCCCGCGGTCCGTCGGGCGGCCGGTCTGGCAGAGAAGGGAGGTCGCCGTCTCTCGGATCTCCTCGGGCCAGTCCTCGGGGCCGGAGTTGACGTTGAGGCCGATCCCGACGACATAGGCCGCGCACCCTGCGATTTCGCGCGACTCGGCCAAGATCCCGCAGAGCTTTTTGCCACCGACATAGAGGTCGTTCGGCCAGCGGATTTTGAGTGCTGAGTGCTGAGTGGTGAGTGCTGAGTGACGAGTTGAAGTGTTTTTTGGCTCAGGACTCAGGACTTGGAACTCAGGATTTCTTTCCAGTGCTTCGCAGACGGCGACAGCTCCCAGGGCGGTCACCACACCGGCTGGCGCAAGCGCCCGTGGCGGGCGCAGGAAAACCGAGAAGAGAAGATCCTTTCCCGGCGAGGCGTGCCAGCTTCGGCCATGCCGGCCGCGCCCGGCGGTCTGGACGTCAGCCGCGACCGCGAGGAAATCGGCCCCGCGCGCGGGGCCTTCGCGCCAGGCGAGGTCGTTGGTCGAAGTAGTCCCGAAAACCCGGATCACTCGATTCGAAATGGGAAATGAGAAATGAGAAATGTGAGAACAGAAACACATGAGTTAAGAGGGTTTCCCTTTGATGTATTTCGTTATCATAGCTTGAAAATGATTGAGGAGTCCAAAAATGAAATCTGCCGAGCGCCTGTCGATTCTGTAAAGATCAATGCATAACTCCAACTGTGTCTCGAGTTCTGCAGCAGAACCCAACGCTTGTCTTAAAAATCGTTTGAATTCTTTTGGGCTTCCTCGGCGGAATCCCTCTGCAATATTCGAAGGGAGCGAGACGGAGGCTCGTCGCATCCGTGCTGTCAATCCAAATTGTTCGTTGGTCGGGAGGTGGTCAGTGAATGCGTAAACAGATCGGACGATCTCCATGGCTTTAGTCCACATGTGGAGATCCCGAAATGTTCGAATCTTTTGTGTCTCTTTTCTCATTTCCCAGTTCTCATTTCTCATTTCTGATCGGTGTAATCTTCATCGCAATATCCAACGCCGGCGCCGAATGCGTCAGGGCCCCGACCGAGATCCGGTCGACCCCTGTCGCGGCGATCGCGCGCACGCGCGCGAGTGTGACGCCCCCTGAAACCTCAAGGAGGGGTCCCGCTGTGCGCGTCTTGCGGCTCTGGGCGCGCACGAGGCGCGCGGCCTCCCGGATCTGGGCGATCGGCATGTTGTCCAAGAGGAGGATGTCGGCGCCCCCTTGGGCGGCGGCCAGGGCCTCCATCGGGGTTTCGACCTCGATTTCAATGGCGCTGCCGGCCGGCAGCTTGGCGCGCAGGAGTTCGACGATCCGGCGATAAAAAGCCGCGCTTTTCAGTTTTTCTTTCTCATGTCTTGTGGCCCATGGCCCATGGCTTCTCATGAGTTCGATATGGTTGTCCTTCACGAGCGCCTGATCAAACAGGCCCACCCGGTGGTTTTGTCCCCCTCCTGCGCGCACCGCGTATTTTTCCAGGAGCCGCAGGCCTGGCGTGGTCTTGCGCGTGTCGAGGATCCGGCAGGGGGATTTCCCTACGGCCGCGACGAACCGGCGCGTGAGCGTGGCGATCCCTGAAAGATGCTGGAGAAAATTCAAGGCGGTCCGCTCGCCGGCGAGCAAGGCCCGCGCGCTGCCGGAGACCTGGGCGAGGCGCGCCCCTTTTTTGACGGCCTCCCCGTCCCGCACGAACGTCTTGGCGAAGGCATCCGGGTCGAGCCCACTGAAGATCGCCGTCAGAAGCGGGAGCCCCGCCACGACCCCCGCTTCTTTGGCAAAAATCGTTCCTGTCGCCGCCAGGTCCGAGGGGACCAAGAGTTCGGAGGTGACATCCCGCATGCCGATGTCCTCCGTCAAGGCCGCCTTGATGAGGGCGCAGATCTCGGGTAGATGCGGATTCAAGAGGGAAGCCGATTCCCGCATGCGGTACAGGGTAACCGACGCCGGCGAGGGGAATCACGGCCTCTCTTGAAATGATCTGATTCCATGGTAAAATCGCCCGGCCCTGCGAAGATCCATTCAACCATGGGGTTGTCATCACGGAAGGGCCGATCGGCGCCACGGTGAAAACGGTCGTTTTGGTTAATTGGTATGAGTGACGAAGAGGGGACAACAGTCTTCGATTTCAATGTGGGGATGTCGTCCGCCGTCGCGGCCGGCGTCGACGAGACCTACACACACGGTCCCGGAGCCGGCGCTGGAGTCGTCTCCTCGCCCGAAGAACCTTCTCCAACAAAGATCGGAACCTACGAGGTTTTGAACACGATCGCCCGAGGGGGGATGGGGGTCGTCTACCGCGTCAAAGATCCCAAGCTCGGGCGCGAAGTGGCGCTCAAGATGATGCGCAGCGGGTCCTGGTTCACCTCAGAAGAGCAGGACCGTTTTCTGAGGGAGGCTCATCTGATGGCGGAGCTTGCGCACCCGGGGATCGTTCCGGTTCACGACATGGGGATCGTCGACGGCGTTCCCTATTACACGATGGATCTTGTTTCAGGGAGATTCCTCGACAAGTACATCCGTGACGAAAAACTTTCCCTGCAGGCGATTGTGAGGCTGTTCGTGGAGATTTGCGGGATTGTGCACTACGCCCACATGAAAGGGGTTGTCCATCGGGATCTCAAGCCGAAGAACATTCTGGTCACCCCCGTCGGGCGGCCGATGATTTTTGATTTTGGGATCGCTCGTCTCACCCGCGTCAATCTCAAAAAAGAGATGACCACGATTTCGGGCGTCATCATGGGGACGCCGTCGTACATGGCGCCCGAGCAGGCCCTGGGGAGGGTCAAAGAGATCGACACACGCAGCGATGTCTATGCGCTGGGGGTGATCCTGTACGAGCTGATGACGGGGCGCAAGCCGTTCTCGTCGGATGAGACGCTGACCCTCTTGCGGGCGATCGTGGAGGACGACCCTCCCCGTCCCTCTCGGTATGCTGTGAAGCTTCCCGTCGATTTGGAGTGCATCATCCTGAAGGCGATCGCCAAGGAAAAAGAGAGGCGCTACGCCACGGTCGACGCGCTGGCGGTGGATCTGAAAAGGTTCCTGGGAGGCCGTCCCGTGGAGGCGCATGCCGACACGGCGTGGTATCGCATGCAGAAGTGGATCCGCCGGCACGAGGAGCTCGCCCTCACCGCGGGCGCGGCCCTGCTTTTACTGCTTTTCGTTGCGGGATGGTCCTTTTGGCATCTGTATCAAGCCAAGCAGGTGGCGGAGGGAGAAAGGGTCCGGGCGGATGGGGAGAAGAACAAGGCGGTCGCGGCGCTGGATCAGTTAAAAAACGAACAGGAGGCGCGCGAGAAGAAAGCCATGGCGGAGGCGCTTCTCACCTCGGCCCAACGCTTGTCCAATTTGGATGACAAGTTAGGCATCCTGGAGCAGGCCCTGGCGCTCGATCCGACCCATATCCAGGCCCATCTGCGGAGAGGGACTCTTCTCCACCAGAGCGGTCGTTTGGGAGAGGCCTTGGAAGCGTTTGAAGTGGTTGTGCGCCTGGATCCAAATATTCCGCAGGCCTTCTTCGGCATCGGAATGGTGAAGAAATCCCAAGAGCGATACCCCGAGGCCTTGGCCGCCTTTGACAAAGCGATCGATCTCGATGAAGACTGGATAGCGGTCCATATTACTCGCGCCGAAATGCTTCAACGACTCGGACGTCTCGATGAAGCCTTGGTTTCCTTCGACAGGGTGGTGGTTCTCAATCCCAAGTTCAGCCAGGCTCATTATAGGAGGGGTCAAATTCTACAGTTGCAGTTTCGCTACCAGGAGGCATTCAACGCCTTCGAGGCGGCCCTGGCGGTGGATCCGACGCTGGCCGAGGCCCATCAAAACAAGGGAAGGATTCTCCTGTATTGGAACCGCCTCGAGGAGGCTCTGGCCTGCACCGAACAGGCGTTGGCCTGCAATTCTCATCTGCAGCAAGCCCATGTCAACCGCCTGCTCATTCTTGATTGCATGAGACGCTGGAGCGATCTAGAAACCTTTGCCGAGAGGTCGATCGCCCTTTTCCCGGATATGGCCGAATTCTACTTTTTTCGGGGATGCGCCATACAAGACCGATTCGGCAGGCGCGGGTTTGAGGAAGCTGTGGAATGTTATAAGACGGCTTTGAGCTTGAAGTGGAGCGACAAGACTTTGATGACCAGATGCCAGGAAAATCTCGCGAGGGTTCGGCGCATACTGGAGCAGATGGAAAAATGATCCTCGAGTGCGCGCAGATATTTTCTTATCGGGCCTTCACCGATTTATAGAGGCCGCAGAGATGCTGTTCCTCATCCCAGACGATGCACAGGGATACATCGGCGGGGTAATAACAATATTCGCAGACGTAACTGGGCCCCTTGTCTGTCACCATGTAACCTCGCCTCATTCTGAGCCCATCGGTTCGGACCAGGTGGCCTAAACTCAAAGGCGAGTTGGGGGCATCTTGGGATCCGCACGATCTGTGTCCCGTCATCTCCGGGCGTTTAGACGGAGAGTTCGCGGGGCCCGATTCCCTCTTTTTTGTGTTGGGGTCCCGTCGGGACGTTTGCGGCGTGCAGGCAGGCCGCGATCGACAGGCCTAAGACAAGCAGAATCCCCTTCTTTTTCCGTCTCACAATCTCTGTCATGGAATTCTCCTTGAGCGAGTGCGCGCGACGAGCCTCTTTCCAGCAACATAGGGTGGGGGATCGTACGCGAAACGGCGCGTCATGCAACGTTACAACTCGGGGATTTTTTTTCGCTTGGGGCCGCGCCGACGCCCCTCGACGGCGGGGATGAACCCCCCTTTCCAGTCGGGCTTGAGTTTTAAGATCCGGTCCCGGATTTCGGCCGCCTTTTCGAACTGGAGGAGCCGCGCCGCGTCCAGCATCTTCTCTTCCAGCTCGAAGACGAGCTCCCCCGTCGCGTAGGCGGCCGGGCTCTCGCGCACGATTGTCCGCGCGATCTCGGCCCGCTCGCGTTCCGTCTCGATCGTCTTCCGGATCTCCTTCCGGATCGTTGTCGGGGTGATCCCATGTTCCGTGTTGTAGGCGATCTGGGCGCGGCGGCGCCTCTCGGTCTCGCGGAGTGCCTGTTCCATCGAGGGGGTCGTTCGGTCGGCGTAGAGGACGACGCGCGCGTTGACGTTGCGGGCGGCGCGGCCGATCGTCTGCACTAGCGACGTTTCCGAGCGCAAAAACCCTTCCTTGTCGGCGTCCAGGATCGCGACCAAGGAGACCTCTGGCAGGTCCAGCCCCTCGCGCAGGAGGTTGACGCCCACGCAGCAGTCGATCTTCCCCTTCCTGAGATTCGTCAAGACATCCACACGCTCGAAGGCGTCGAGCTCCGAGTGCAGATACTGCACCTTCACCCCCTTTTCCTTGAGATAGTCTGCCAGCTCCTCGGCCAGGCGCTTGGTGAGCGTCGTCACGAGGACCCGCTCGCCCGTCTTCACTCGCTCCAGGATGCGGATCAAGAGATCGTCGATCTGGTCGGCCGTCGGGTGGACCTCGACCTCGGGGTCTAAAAGCCCCGTGGGACGGATCAGCTGTTCCACGATCTGGGTCTTGCACCGCTCCCGCTCGTAGGGGCCGGGGGTCGCGGAGACGAAGATGGCGCGCTTCACGATCCCCTCCCATTCCGCGAAGGTCAGGGGGCGGTTGTCGAGGGCCGAGGGGAGGCGGAAGCCGTGCTCGACCAGGGTCGTTTTACGCGCCCGGTCGCCGTTGTACATCCCGCGGATCTGAGGGACCGTGACGTGCGACTCGTCGACCACCACGAGGAGATCCTCCGGAAAATAGTCGAAGAGCGTCGCCGGCCGCTCGCCGGAAGCGCGCCCTGAGAGGTGGCGCGCGTAGTTCTCGATGCCGGGGCAGTACCCCAGCTCCTGCATCAGTTCGCAGTCGTAGCGCGTCCGGGCCTCGATCCGCTGGGCCTCGAGGAGCTTTCCGGCGTCGCGGAAGAGTTGGATCCGTTCTTCCATTTCGGAAACGATTTTCGCCGAGGCGGCCGCCAGGCGTTCTTTTGGCATGATGAAATGCTTGGCTGGGTAGAGCACGGTCCGCTCGGCCGCGTGCAGGGGATTCCCGGTGATCGGGTGGATGGCCCTGAGCGACGCCACGCGGTCCTCCTCGATCTCGATCCGCCAGGCGAACTCCTCGTAGGCGGGAAAGATGTCGACCGTCCCCCCTTTGGCGCGGAAGGTGGCGCGGGCGAAGTCGATCTCGCCGCGTTCGTACTGGAGCGCCACGAGCCGGCGGATCAGCTCCTCGCGCCCGAGGGGAGCGCCGACGGCCAGGGGGAGGATCATCTGGCGATAGCTCTCGGGATCCCCCAGGCTGTAGATGCAGGAGACCGACGCCACGACGACCACGTCGCGCCGTTCCATCAGGGAAGAAGTCGCCGCCAGGCGCAGGCGGTCGAGATCCGGGTTGATGGCGGCATCCTTTTCGATGTAGAGGTCCTTCTGGGGGATGTAGGCCTCCGGTTGGTAGTAGTCGTAGTAACTGACGAAATAGTGGACGGCGTTGTCGGGGAAGAATTCCTTGAACTCCCCGTAGAGCTGAGCGGCCAGGGTCTTGTTGTGCGAGATGACGAGCGTCGGCTTCTGGATCCGCTCGATGACGTTGGCGAGGGTGAAGGTCTTGCCGGACCCCGTGACACCGAGGAGCGTCTGGAACGGGACGCCGGCCTCTAGGTTTGCGGTGAGCGCATCGATCGCCTGCGGCTGGTCGCCGCGCGGGGCATAGGGGGCCTGAAGCCGGAAGGAGGGCATG
>SBBH01000203.1 GCA_005239795.1 Planctomycetales bacterium | reverse complement strand
ATGTTGGGGGATCTTGCGGAAGTAGGGGGCCGCAGCGCTCCGGCTCGCCGCGGCCGTGACGAACCCCAGGAGGCCGTGGGCGAGGAGGATGGGGGAACGGAGAGGTGGGGTCATAGAAACACCAAACACCAAATTCCAAACACCAACCAAAAGGATAAACGCCAATGACCGAAACGAAGACACGCGCAACTCATTGGTAATTGGCGTTTGGCGTTTGCCGTGCGAGCTCGGCGAGCACGGCGACCGGGATGGGCCAAGCCGGTCCGGCGCGCGCGGCTTTGGCCGCCTGGTGGGCCGGCAGGAAAAAGAGGGGATCCATTGCGCAGTTGCCCTCGAGGTTCGGATTGAACGCGAGGCATCCAATAGGCTTCACCGTCGCCGGGAGGGTGCAGACATGGTCGGCGGCGCGAAAGAAGGGGCAGGTGTAGGCCTGGGGCGCCTCCGTCTTTTTTAGGGAAAAGCGCTCGATGCTTTCCTGGATCCGGTCTTCGGTCGCGGCGCGCGCGGCGGGGGTCCGCCTGAAGATCCGTGTCAGGTAGCGCGCGATGTGTACGGCCTCAAGGGGCGTCACACGCATCCGATTGTGGCGCGCCGTGCAGCAGCGGCCGTCGCATCCGGCGCAGGAAAAGACCGCGGCCTGCCGGCGGCGCATTTTGGCCAGAAGCGCCCGCCGCGCCTTGAGGTAGGCCAGCGGCAAGGCATGCTGATCGGCTGTTGCAGGAGGGGGGAGGAGACCCCGCGGGCGCCAGGCGTGCGCTCTGTGCGCCCCCTCCTTGGGGCGGCAGGAGGAAATCTCCTCAGACATATCGGTCATGTTACACGAGTGGGGAAACTCGCGCGGCAGGAGGGAAAGAACATTCCCCGTCGTTTCCTGCGATCAACGAACCACGATCGACGAACGACGAATCAAATCCCGTGCAGCCGGATCGCTTTCGCGACACGTTCGATGGCGATCGCGAAGGCGGCCTCGCGGTAGCTCATCTTTTTTTCCTCGGCTGTTTGGATCACGCTCTTGTAGGCGCGCGTCAGGAGTTTCTTGAGCTCGGTCGCCACCTGCTTGCGTTCCCACAGGTAGTGCTGCATGTTCTGGACCCACTCGAAATAGGAGACGATGACGCCGCCGGCGTTGGCGAGGATGTCCGGGATCACCGGGATACCGCGCTCCCGCAGGATCCGGTCGGCCTCCTCGGTGGTGGGCATGTTGGCCGCCTCGATCACGAGCTTGGCCTTGATGCGCGGGGTGTTGCGCTTGGTGAGGACATCCTCGAGGGCGGCAGGGATCAGGATGTCGCACTCGAGTTCGAGAAGCTCTTCGTTGGTCACCGCCTCGCCGCCGTTCGTTTCGGGGATCTTCCCTTTGCGCGCCACGACCTGGGCCAGGGCCTCGACGTCGAGCCCCTGGGGGTTGTAGAGGCCGCCGTAGACGTCGCTCACGGCGGCGACGCGCGCCCCCTCCTTGGCGGCGACGAGGGCAGCGTGCGAGCCGACGTTGCCGAACCCCTGGATCACGACGCGCGCCCCCTCGAAGACCAAGCCGTGGCTCTTGGCTGCCTCCTTGGCGATAATGATGGCGCCCCGGCCGGTGGCCGATTCGCGAGCGGGGGACCCGCCAAGTTCCACCGGCTTTCCCGTCACGACGGCCGGGGACCAGCCGTGGCTCTTGCTGTACTCGTGCATGATCCAGGCCATCACCTTGGCGTTGGTGTTGACGTCGGGGGCGGGGATGTCGAGCATCGGCCCGATGACCATGCGGAGCTTGTTTGTGAACGAAAAGGTGAGGCGCTTGATCTCCTCCTCGCTCATCTGGCGGGGCTCGCACGCCACTCCCCCCTTGGCGCCGCCGTAGGGGATGTTGACGAGCGCCGTCTTCCAGGTCATCAGGGCTGCGAGCGCTCGGATCTCCTCCAGGTTCACGTCGGGGTGGTATCGGATTCCTCCTTTGTAGGGGCCGCGGTCGGCGTTGTGCTGGACGCGGTATCCCGTGAAGATCTGGAGCTGGCCGTCATCCATCCGCACGGGGATCTGGACGGTCGTCTCGCGGGCGGGGTAGCGCAGGACCTGTCGATACCCCTCCTCCAGGCCGATCTTTTCGCTCACATCGTCGAAAAACCGGTTGACGATCGAAACATCCATTAGCTGCTCCCCCAGACGCTTTCCAAGGCGGTGCAGATCTCACCGATCGTCGCCCCCGCTTCGACCCCCTCTTTGAAAAAAGGGATGAGATTGTCTGCGCTCTTGGCCGCCCGTTCAATATCTCTCAAGGTCCCGGCGGCGCGGTTTTTGGAGCGGGTTTTGCGCCATCGGCGGATGGCGGCGATCTGGCGCCGCTCCGTCGCCGCGGAAACCCGGAAAGGGGGGGGCGCGGCTTTTTCCTGACTGTCCGCCTGGAAGCGGTTGACCCCCACGCGCACGGCCCGTCCCGATTCGATCGCCTGCTGCTCGCGGTAGGCGCTTTCGCGGATTTCCCCCTGGATCCAGCCGGACTCGATCGCGCGCACCGCGCCGCCGCGCGCGTCGATCGCTTGGATGAGGGCGCGCGCTTCCTCCTCCAGTCGGTTCGTGGCCGCTTCCACCGCATAGGAGCCCCCAACGGGGTCGGCCAGGCCCGCGAGGCCTGTCTCGAACGCCAGGACCTGCTGGGTCCTGAGAGCCAGCAACGCAGAAGCCTCCGTGGGGAGCGAGAGCGCCTCGTCGCGGGAATTGACATGCAGGGACTGCGTTCCGCCCAGGACCGCCGCCAGGGCCTGGTAGGCGGTCCGCACCGCGTTCACCTCGTACTGCTGGGCGGTCAGGGTCGAGCCGCAGGTCTGCGCGTGGAATCGGAGCATACAGGCGCGTTCATCCTGGATCCGGAAGCGCTCGCGGCTGAGGCGTGCCCAGAGCCTCCGCGCTGCGCGGAACTTGGCAACTTCCTCGATGAAGTCGTTGTGCACGCCAAAAAAGAAGGAAAAGCGCGCCGCGACCGCTTCCGGCGCCAGGCCCCGCGCGCGCGCGAGTTCCAGGTACGCCAGGCCGTCGGAGAGCGTAAAGGCGATCTCCTGGACCGCGGTGCACCCGGCCTCGCGCATGTGGTAGCCGCTCACGCTGATCGGGTTCCAGCGGGGGAGTTTTTCCTGGCAGTAGGCCAGGATGTCCCCCACGAGCCGCATCGAGGGAGCCATCGGGAAGCGCTGGGTTTGGCGGCTGGCGAACTCCTTCAGGATGTCGTTTTGCACGGTGCCAGAAAGTTTTGCGGCCGGGACGGCGCGACGCTCGGCAAGCGCCGCGTAGAGCGCGAGCAGGATTCCCGCCGTCGCGTTGATCGTCATCGAGGTGGAGACGTCGCCCAGGGGGATCCCGTCGAAGAGCGTCTCCATGTCCGCAAGCGTGTAGACGCCGACGCCAACGCGGCCCACCTCCCCTTCCGAAAGGGGATGGTCCGGGTCGTAGCCGATCTGTGTGGGGAGGTCGAAGGCGACGGAAAGTCCCGTCTGCCCCTTGGCTAGGAGCTTCCGGAAACGGCGGTTTGTCTCGCGTGCGTCGGCAAACCCCGCGTACTGGCGCATGGTCCAGGGACGTTTGGCGTACATCTCGGGGTAGACCCCGCGCGTGTAGGGGAATTTTCCGGGATCCGCCAGGTCCGTCTCGTAGCGGAGCCCCGCGATGTCCGTGGGGCGGACGATCACTTCTTCGTCTCGGGGAGTTTCGCTTTCGGGAGATCGTTCAGGATCTTGTCGGCGAGGTCCGCCGGGATCGTGAAGAGGTGGCCGAAGCGGTCCTCCTCGAGGCGTGCGTAGCGGGAGCCGTCCTCCAGCCTGTTTCCCACGAGGAGCGTGCAGCTCGCGTCCGGCTCCTCAGGTCTGGCGCCGGCGTAATACGCCTGGATCGCCGCCTCAGGCGAGGAGAGCCCCGTGTCGGGACCGTTTGTTTTACGGCCGGAGGGGGCCGCGCCCGGCAGGATCCGGGCCGCCGGAAGCCGGGCGAGCTTTCGGGCCAGGTCGCGCGCCTCGGGGCGGTCTGTTTTCGTTTCTTCATTGGGATCGGGGCCATCGGCAAGCCACTGACCGTTCTCCTGCTTGCGGAAGGTGAATTCCTTCCCGCCGCGGTAGCGCGCGTGAAGGAGGTAGGCGCCGTCGGACCAAAGATCGGTCATCGTCTTGTCCCGCAGGGTCGGGTAGGAGACCGACGCCGCGTCGCCGATCTTGGCGGGGACCCAGACCGCCAGCCCTTCCCCGTCGCGCAGGACCAGGCATCGGTCCTTTTGAGGTTCGGCCAAGTGCAGGGTCTCTTTTCCATTTTTATAGGAGAAAGTGATCGTGGCCCAAGGGGGTTGCAGGCCCCCTTTGCGCCGCGCCGCATCGGTCATGACCACGAACGGCTCGAACCGCTTGTCCTGGGCCGATTCGTCCTTGGCAAACTGGCGGAACTTGAGCTCCGTGAACTGCGCGAGCCACTTGTGGACCTCGATGTCGTCGGCCCGGCGCGTGGGGTATCCGGCTTCCTCGGCCCTGGGGAAAACCCAGTGCTCCCCTTCCTTGCGCAGGAAGAGCGGGTTTTTCTCTCCCTCCTGGCGGATCTCGATCTCGGTGACGGTCTTCCCTTCGAGCGCCAGAATCTTGTCGGCGCGTAGGTCCGGCAGACCCAGCGTCACCTCCTCGTTCTTGGCAACCGCCGTGTAGACGAAGGGGAAATCGGAGAGCCGCAGATAGCGGGGGGGCGTGCCGTATTTCAGGTCGGAAGCGGCGCGGCCGAACCAGAGCGTCAAGGGCTCCTTGTCCTTCCGAAAGAGCGAGACGGTAATCGGAGGAGCGTCCTTAGAGCCGGACTCGGTCGAGAGGCCGTAGGTGCGCAGGGCCTGCGGCGTGGGGGCATCGTCGGCAAAAGCGTCGGCCCGCAGGCGTTTCAAGGCGTTGATGTACCCCGCGACCTCGTCGGCGCCGGCCAGGCCCCTCTGCGGCTCCTGGATCCACCAGAGATCCCCTTCCTTCTGGCAGGAGATCTTCCCCTGGGTTGTCTCGATCGAGAACCCCGTCACGGCATCGAAGGGGACGGCGACGACCTGGCGGCGGCGAAAATTGACAAGCGGCGCCGTCGCTTTTGTGACAAGGTTGTCGGCGATCGCCACGATCGCGGACCGGTCCGTGCGGGCATAAAACCCCCCTGGCCACGGGGTCTCCCTGCCGACGCGAAGGGTGTGGCTGAGGTCGTCCCCTTCGACCGTGATCGTGGCGCGCGGCGCATCCAGGCCGAAAAGGGGCTCGTCCGTCGATTCGACGACCTCCTTTTCGGCACGGAGGGCGAGAAAGTTCCGCAAAAACGCGTCGATCTCGGACAACTCGGCGGGAGCCCGTATCGGCTCGGTGATGAGCCACCCGTCCTCTTGGGGTTGGCGCTCCAGGCGGAGCGTCTCCGCGCCCCGCTGGATCGTAAGGGTTTTCACAGAGGACTCGGCCGCCGCGGAAAAAAGCGAGGCGTGCGAATCGACCTCTGGCGGGGGGGCATCCACGAAGTAGGCGAAGTAAAGGAGCCCCGCCGCCAGGATGAGCAGGATAACAGTGGTTCGCCAGCTCATCTCTTGCGCACCCTCCAGACGAAGAGCCCCAGCACGAGGGCCCCCCCGGGCAGGATCAGGAAGCAGGTGTAGGAGACCCAATCGCGCGCTCCAGGGGTGGCGAGGTTCATTGAGAGGAGTTCAGAACCGGACTTGGGGCCGATCCCGAGCGAGTCCTCCTTCTCCAGGAGCCAGTTGACGGCGTTTAAAGAGAGGTCTTTGTTGAACGGCATCTGCTTGACGAGGTTGTCTTCGATGAAACTGACATCGCCGAAGACCACGAGCCGCGTCTTGCGTGTCGCCGCACTCTCCCCCTCGGCCTTATCGGTTTTTTCGAGCGCCACTGCCGTGGGGATGGGGCCCTGGGGGGTCTTGAGCCCCTGCTGGAGGCTCTCAGGTGTCAGGTCGAAAAACGCGGCGCTGTTGGGAGGGCTCTCGATCAGTTTCACGACCTCCTGGCTTTTCGCGTCTTTCGGTCGGACCGCCCGCACCGTATAGAAGGCGAGGTTGCTGGGAAGGATCGGTCCGATCGGTGTGAAGGTGTGCAGGGATTCGGTGATCGGGTGGGAGGGGCTCAAGCCCGTCGGGAACGGATCGTTCGGGCTTCCCGTGGGGGGGAGCAGGACTCCGCCGCGGTACAGATGGACGGCAGGTTCCCCCGAGGGGGAGGCGAGGTCGAACACCATTTCGCTGCCGACCTGGATTCCCCACT
>SBBH01000228.1 GCA_005239795.1 Planctomycetales bacterium | reverse complement strand
GGGTTGTCCCCCCGGCATAGCCAACCTGTGCTTCCTTGACTCCCTTTAATTGGCGGAACTCCGCCTCGATTCCCCAGAATCACCCGGCGGCGAAGGTCGCCTTCTGGAGGGCGCTTCCCTCCGGTTTGCCTGGCTTGGCAGGCTTGGCCTCTTCGGGTTCGAAGCGGAGGGAGACCGAATTCAGGCAATACCGCAGGCGCGTAGGGGGCGGACCGTCATCGAAGACATGTCCCAAATGGGCGTCGCACCGGGCGCAGACGATCTCGTCGCGGGTCATGCCATGGCTTTCATCGGCGCGCGTCACAACATTTTCGGGGGCGATCGGTTGGAAGAAGCTGGGCCAGCCGGTGCCAGAGTCGAACTTGGCGCCCGAAGAAAAAAGCGGCAACTCGCAGCAGACGCACCGGTAGATCCCGGTTTTCTTGTGATCGTAAAAAGCGCCACAGAAGGCGCGCTCGGTCCCTTGCCGGCGCGCCACCTGGAACTGCTCAGGGGTAAGGATCTGGCGCCATTCCTCGTCGGTTTTAATCACCTTGGTCATGGTCTTCACCTCGCTCAGTTTACCGTCCGGCCCGATCTCTCGAACATGGACAACGGGGCCTTCCGCACCTTGGCCGGCCCACGCGACCGGCATCCAGGCAACCACTGCTAGGACGCCACGGCTAAGACCTTTCATTGCATACATTATAACGGCTGATGACAGGCTTGGGAGGACCGTGGGAGCGGTTTGTTGGAAACGGGTTATACTTTCCGCATGCCGACCCTTGCGCAGAACCTCGGCGCCACGTCGCTCGCCCCGTTTCCGCAAGAGACATCCGGCGTCATGCGCCTCTTGGAGAAATCCGGCTGGCTCCGGGATCTGGGGGAGGGGCAGCTGACGGTCCTGGCCCGCCACCTCGGGGCCTACCGCGCCCTCAAGGGGGGGGTGATTTTCAGGGAAGGGGCGCGGGAGCCGTTCCTCTGCGTCGTCTCGGCGGGAAAAGTGGCCATCCTTAAGGAGGATTCCTCCCACGCCAAGCAGGGGCTTGTGACTCTGGGGCCGGGCAAGGTGTTCGGGGCACTGTCCTTGGTTGACGGAGAGCCGCGCTCGGCGACGGTGACGGCGCTCGAGGACTCTGTTCTCCTGGTGTTGACAAGGGCGGGGTTTGAAAAGCTCTCGGACGATTTCCCGCGCCTGGCGCTTCAGCTTTTGATGCGGATTACTCGGACGGTGAGCCAGAAACTTCGCCAGACGAGCGGCATCCTTGTGGAGCATTTGAAAAAGTAAAAAGTCCTGTATAAGGCGCCGTGCGGAAAGGAGTTAGATGAAAAGATCTCCCGTGCAAGATCTCTGAGATATTCGTTCATATTCCGAGAGTCCTCCGATCAAACACAGAAGTTATTTCTGCACGGCGCCTTAGCACTTCTAAAGCATCAGCATCGCGTCGCCGTACGAATAAAAGCGGTACTTCAGGCGCACCGCTTCGGTGTAGGCGGCCTGCACGCGCTCGACCCCGGCAAACGCCGCGACGAGGGCCAGGAGGCTTGTCTTCGGCAGGTGGAAGTTCGTCAGGAGGGCGTTGGTCAGGAGAAATTCGTGGCCGGGCGCGATCACGAGATCGGTCCAGCCTTGGCTCTTTCCGGTGCGGGCCCAGGTCTCGAGGGCCCGGCAGGAGGTCGTTCCCACGGCGACGATCCGCCCCTTTTTCTTTTTTGCCGCGTCGATCGCCTTTTGCGTCGCTTCCGGGACGTCGTAGAACTCGGGGTCGGGGGGCCCCCCCGGCTCCGTCCGGAACGTCCCGGGGCCCACATGCAGCGTCACGGTCGCCCAGCCGATTTTTTGGGTTCGCAGGGCCGATACAAGCGCGGGTGTGAAATGGAGCCCCGCCGTCGGCGCCGCGACGGCGCCGGCCGCCTCGGCGAAGACCGTCTGGTAGCGCGCCTTGTCCGCTTCCGAGCGCGCGTCCCCCGTCAGAGGGCGCTTGATGTAGGGAGGGAGGGGAGCCTTGCCGTGCGCGCTCATCAAGGCGGCCGGCTCCATCCCCTCGATCCGCACTGTCCAGTCGGCGCCGCTATGCTCCTCGACGACAAGGCGCGCCTGACCGACCGAGAGGATGTCGCCGACCTTCACGCGGCCGCCGCTTTTGACGATCGCCTGCCATGCGCCGGCGCGCGCGCCGGTTTTCGGGCGTACGAGAAGCACCTCGACGAGGCCGCCGCTGGCGCGCCTGGCCGCCAGGCGCGCCGGGAGGACACGCGTGTCGTTGGCCACCAGGAGATCGCCGGGCCCGAGAAGCCCCGGCAGGTCGCGCACGGTCCGATGCTTCAGGGCCGGTTTTCCGCCCTCGCGTTCAAGCACCATCAGCCGCGCCGCGTCGCGCGGCTCGACCGCCTCCTGCGCGATGTGGCCGGCCGGAAGCGCGTAGTCGAAAATAAAAATCGGGCGGGTCGCACCGTCCATAGCGGAGCCTCATGATATAGAATTCCAGGAGTCTCGATTCCTGATAGATGGGATCCGCGGGGGAGGGTGAACCATGCCGTCAGAAGTCTCAGCCTGGGAAAAACGGAATCAGCTTCTTTTTCTCCTGGCGGGCGCCTTTCTGCTGGCGCTGGGGGGCCTCATCTGGATGGGCTGGAACGCCTACCGGCACTATGACTACGTCAACCTGCCGCTCAAACGGGACTTTCGCATTGAACGCCTTCGAGGAGTCATTGCGAATCTTGACGAGGTGCTGACGATGTCGGCCCGCATGGCCGCCGCCACGGGCGATCTTTCCTGGGAAGTAAGATACCGGCAGTTTGAACCGAAGCTCGACGCCGCGATCCGGGAGGCCGAACGCCTCCTGCCCGAAGGGGAAAACGGGGCGGCCGCGCGCACCAACGCCGCCAACATCCGGCTTGTCGCGATGGAGAACGAAGCGTTCGACCTCGTCCGCCAGGGACGGCGCGAGGAAGCCCAGGCCCTTCTGGCCAGCGACGCCTACCAGGTCCAAAAGGAAATCTACTCCAGCGGAATCGGTGAAATGTCCACCCATCTCGAGCAGAGCACGGCGGCCGCCTTGGAAGAAGCCCATCGGGCCGCCTTCTTTCACATGGCGGCCGTGTGCATTGTGGTGCCGATTCTCGCGGGGGGGTTTATATGGAT
>SBBH01000170.1 GCA_005239795.1 Planctomycetales bacterium | reverse complement strand
GCCGGGGACGCTGCCGCAGTCCTCCAAAGGGAAAGCGCGCGCGCCCGCGAGGAGCCTACGCTTGAACTTTTCCGGAAGCTCAACGATTTTGTGGAGCTTGACCGTATGCTCCCAGGAATCTCCAAAGTCATATTCATACGCGCAGGCCTCATGTTTTTCAGGTCCGAAGTAGGCCGACAGTTTGACCTTCTTGGCGTCGGGAGTCGGCGGCTCATGCGAAGGGATCATCGGCTCGTCCTCAAGCGGTACCCCTACGATGTCGTCACCGCGGCGTCCCGGTTCCCGGAACACGAAGAGATGCGAATAATTCCATTCGCAGGCATCCTGGATTGCCGAGTGTAGGTCCCAAAACGTCCCTGCACCCCGGAGAAGGAACCGCCTCCAGATCTTCGGCTTCACGCCGTCCAGCGAGACCTTAAACTCAAAATAGGTCGGCATGGGTTGCTCCCATCACTTTTGACAAAGTCTTTCTGTCCTTGGCCTTCTTTCCCTGTGCCACCACTTTAATGGGAGCAAGAACAAATGCCAAGCAAGCCATGGAACGAATCCCCCCCCCTCTGTGCGCATTTCGCCAGCTACAATCGCCCCGTGCTGAAGCGCATTCAATCCCTCCTACACAGGCTGTCCCACCCGGACGTTCTGCACGTGGTCTTGCTGCTCATCGCCTCACGTCTTCTTCTGACGGCGATCGGGCTCTATTCCCGTCAACTCTTGGAAAAACCGATCCCTCCTCCATCCCCCGTGCCGGAATCGATCGCCCTCTGGATCCGGTGGGACAGCAGCTGGTATCTCTCAATCGCTGAAAACGGTTATGGGGAACCTTGGACCCCTGGCGAGACGCCCCGGACCGAGACCCGCTACGGCTTCTTTCCGCTCTTTCCCCTCCTCATGAGGATCGTCGGATGGCCCTTGGGAGGAAATCTTCACCTGGCCGGATTCCTGATTGCGAACGCATCTCTCCTGGCGTGCTGCTGGTTTCTCTACCGCTACACGCGCCTGTCGGACGATCCGGAAACCTCGCGCGGGGCGGTTCTCGCGATGATCGCTTTTCCCTCGTCCTTCATCCTCTCGTCGCCTCTGACGGAGCCGATCTTCCTGGCCCTGCTGTTAGCCTCCTTTTATCTGGCGCGCACCGGAAGATGGGGGTGGGCGGGGCTCGCAGGTTGCGCCCTCTCTGCGACCCGGCCACAGGGATGGCTGATGACCTTGCCGCTGGCGATCGAGTACTGGGACCAGCACAGGAAAGGCCGGCGTCTGGGGCCGGACGCCGCGGCGATTCTGATGGTGCCGCTCGGCGCGGCGCTCGTTTGCGCCTATTTCTACTCACAAACGGGGGACTGGTGGACCTACCCGCGCGCAAAGGCAGCTTGGAACATCCATGGACTCCAAAATCCCCTGAACGCTTTACTGATGCCATGGACAGATGGCCATCGCCCTGGCAGACCCTCTTTCCTTTTCGGTTCTCTTCTTTCCATCGGATGCCTTGCCGCAATCGCCGCCGGATGGAAAAAGATGACCCCTGCTGAACGGGCCGTCTCCTTGCTGGCGTTGGTCCCTTTCTTGACGGCCGACGGTACGGTCGCGCGAGGAATGCCACGCCATTGGATCCCGGCATTTCCGCTGTATCTGGTCATGGCGCGTTGCACGGACCCGATCACGCGCCCTTGGATCGCCTGTTGTCTTTTCCTCGTGCAGGGGTTCGCCATGGTGTTCTGGGCGAACGGCTATCCGATCACGATATAGAAGTGGAGTCGTCTTCGAGATCAGGGGCTCAGCGAGACCGCTTCAGAATCTCCCGCGCCAGGATCTTGCCGCGCTCGACACCTGGCTGGTCGTAGGGATCGACGTCGAGCAGGAAGCCGAGCATCGCGACCTTGAGCTCCATCAAGAGCAGGAACTGACCCACCGTCTCGGGCGTGACGCGCGGGAAACGGATCGTCGCCGTGGGACGCCCCGCTTCCGCCAAGGCCCGCGCGGTCCCCTCCCGCTCGGCGCCTAAAAGCGCGCTAAACGATTTCCTCGACAGATATGCGAACCCTGGGACCTCGGTCTTGGGGATCCGGACCGTCTGCGCGAATTTTTCCACCGCCAGAAAGAGGATGACCTTGTCGTGCGGCCCCTCGGCGTAAAGCTGGAGCTGGGAATGCTGATCGGTTGCCCCGAGCGCCCGCACGGGCGTGAACCCCGCGTGCACGACCCGGCCGGCCCGATCCACACGCTTTCCGAGACTTTCCCCCAGAAGCTGGGCGTACCAATCGGCCAGGAAGAGCAATTTCTGGGCATACGGCATCATCACGACGATACGCCGCCCCCGGCTATAAAAGTGATGCAGGGCCGCCGCCAGTTCTATGGTGGGATTCCCGGGGCCTGCCCTGCGGCAAGCCTTCTCCATCGCCGCCGCCCCGCGCGCCAGGCCTTCGATGTCCACGCCACATAAAGCGAGCGGCACCAAGCAAGCCGGCGAGAGGACCGAGTAGCGCCCCCCCACGGCCGGCGGGATCGCAAACGACGCGAGTTTTTCCTCCTGGGCAATCCGGCGCAGGGGGCCCTTTTCCGGGTCGGTTACGACGACGAACCGCTTGTGCCACCCCCCTCCCAACGTGCGGCGCGCCACATCGGCCAGCCACAGAAACTGCGCCGCCGTTTCGGGGGTCCCGCCCGATTTCGACACGATGCAAACGAGCGTGCGCGCCAGATCCGCGCTCGAGAGGAATCCGGCCAGCCACTCCGGGTCGATGTTGTCGAGGACCACGAGGTGCGGCAGGACGCCTCGCGCCTCGCCAAACGACGGCCGCAGGGCCGCCGCGACGGCGGTCGTTCCTAACGCCGAGCCGCCGATCCCGAGAACCAGGACCGTGTCATACCGGCCGGCCTGCTCACGCGCAAAACGCAGGATCTCCCGCCGCGGGCCGCGCGCGGCGGGAAGATCCAGGAAGGCGTGGGCTCCGGCGCAGCGCTCCTTCTGGATTTGCGCAAGGATCTTGGCGCAGGCGCGCAGGTTTTTCTTAAAAGCCGCCGGCGGCATCCCCGCGCGGCCGATCCGCTCCGGGAAAAATCCAGCCGCGTCCAACGTCAGCGCCTCGCGCACAGGACGTATCCTATCAAAAGTGCTGAGGACTCCGGACTTTCCACTCAAGACTTCTCTGGTAAAGTTCCGGTATGGCTGAACGGTTCTGCGACGCCTGCGGCCGGGACATTCCCGATCAGGAGATCACCGAGAAGAAAGCAGGCCCCTGGAAGCAGGCGATGTTCTGCCCGGCGTGCTTGACGCGTGTTAAGGCCGCCGGGCGCCGCCGCATACTTCTCGCGGGACTAGTGCTCTTGGCGGGACTCGGCGCCGCCGTTTGGTCGCTGGACAAAAGACGGGGGAACCTCCCTCCCCCGCACACTCCCGCGGCCTCTCTCGCCGGGCCTCAAATCCCGGTCGTCTCGGAAGAACCCGATCCGCGCGCCTCGCTCGAAGCGCTCCGGGCCGAGATGACGCGGCGCCTGGATGAACTCGCGATGCATCCCGGCCAGGGACCCTCAGAAGAGGTCCAAACCCTCGCCGCCTCCATCGACGCCATCCACAGAACATTGGAAGAGATGGAAATGCGCCTGGCGCGTATCGAAAGCAATACAAACGCTCCAGCCGGGCCTTCTGCCGGCACCCCGCCGCAAGAAGAACCCCGCACGCAGGCCGATCCGGAGGTTGAGGAGATCCGAAAGCGCCTCAAGGACCTGGCGCCGCGCGCGCGCCTGGCGGCCCTGACCGATGCGGCGGCCCTGCCGAGTGAAAAGGGAGCGCTTCTCGCCTCCGATGTGGCCAGTCTTCTTTCCGACGAGTACGGCTATGTCCGCCGGGAGGCGGCGCGCACGGCCGAAAGGTGGCGCCTCGCGGTGCTGGCGCCACCGATACTAAAACGCCTGGCCAATGAGACCGACATCCTGGCCCGGAACGAGCTCTGCGCAAGCCTCGCCGCAATCACCGGGATCCCCTACGATCCCCTGGCGCACACCGGCGAGATGCTCGACCGCCAGATCGCGCGCTGGAAGGCCTGGGCGGAAAATCGATAAAAAAGCCCCGCCGGTCATCACCGGTGGGGCTTTTATGCGCGCGCTCCAGAACCCTTACGTATCAATATCTCTTACAAACACCCTTCCGCTAATCCATTGCCCGTTAGACCAGTACCATGTTTGAAATACCCAGACGCCCGTATCAGGATCCATTTCCAACCCTACGCATTTAGATTTACCACCTTGGTACCTCCAAACACCCGGAGATGTTTCATAGCCTGTAACACTATAGATCCGACCATCTTCGTAACTAAACGTGGCAGTCTGACTGCTGACCTTGCCCCCTCAAACTGGTCCAGGGAATTGGTAGGCTGGGCCGGGAAGGAGGGGTGGGATGAAGAAGCGGAAGACGGCCGAGCAGATCGTGG
>SBBH01000187.1 GCA_005239795.1 Planctomycetales bacterium | reverse complement strand
CGCGGCAAAAGGCGCCTGCGTCGCTTCTGCAAGGCACGACGCCATTGGAAATCTTTGGCTCATGTCAGAGGCGTCCTAGATTAAGTTGGCGGCAATGAGACTTGACCTCTTTTCCTTTTCTTCTGACCCCTTTTGACTTTTTTTTGACCCCTTTTTCTTTTTTCTTCTGACCCTTTTCCTGTTTTGACCCCTTTTCTTTTTCTCGGCGGCATGGGGACTCGACTTTGCACCTACCGCGTGGCGACGGCCAGGAACTCGTTGGCGGCTTCGATCTCGCGGTTGATCTCGCGCAGGAGGGACGGCAGGTCCTCGCGCTTCATCTCGAGACGCGCCCAGGCCATTTTGTCGAGGTGCGCCTCCTCGCAACTGCCGCTCGCCGCGATCCCCTTCACCTTGCACAGGTAGTCCGCGAAACGCGCGATCGCGATCATGCGGTCGCCCAGGGAGCCGTCGCCGTGGTGCTGGCGCACGCCGTCGACGATCCGGGTCGGTAGCTTCCATTTCTCGAGAAGCCACGCTCCGATCTGGGCGTGGTCGGTGGCGAGCACCATCCGCTCCGCATCGTAGAAGGAGAGCTTTTTCCCCTCGGCTTCCTCCAAGATGTAGGCCATCTCCTCCGGAACAAACTCATCCATAATCAGTTTGCCGATGTCGTGCAGGAGACCGGTCGCGAAAGACGCCTCAGGATCCTCCTCGCCGAGCTTCGTGGCCAGGTACCGGTAGATGCAGGCGGTTCCGATCGAGTGATGCCAGAAAAGCGTCCGGTCGAACTTCCCCGAGGCGGTGGAGCGCCCCTTGAAGGTTGAGAAAACCGAGGTCGAAAGCACGACGCTTCTTAAAACCTTAAATCCCAGGATCACCACCGCCTGCTGGATGTCGGAGATGCGGCTCGGCATCCCGTAATAGGAAGAGTTGACCAGGCGCAGGACCTTCGTGGCCAGGGCTGGATCCCTGGCGACCACGTCTTGGAGCTGCTTGACGGAAGTCCCCGGCGCGTCCATGAGTGCCAGGAGGCGCGTCGCCACCTGCGGGAGCGTCGGGAGCTCCTCCACCTGGGAAAGGACCCAGGTGAGGTTTTTAGCCGACGTCGACGGTTGTTGCTCGATAGTCATGCCCCCCCAGGGCTGACGCGCTTTCCGGCCGCGCCCTTGACAACCTGGACATACTGCATCTGAAGCTCGTACAGGTACCGATCCATCAGTTTCTGCTCTTCATCGGCCAGATTTCCCTTCGTCTTCTCCCGCAAGGCCTCCAGGATCTCGATCGTGTAACGGGCCTGTTCGATATGACGCCCCTGTAAATGAAGCGCCGCCTGGGTCGCGATCTCGGTCAGGAATTCTATGAAATGGGGAGAAGGCTTACCAGCCGTAGTCGGCTTGTCGCCGGCTGCGGCGGAAGCGGGGCGGGGCTCACTCGATACGAGCTTACGCGACTCCTCGCGAGCCTTGCGCTTCCAGTCCTCATCAACCTTCTTCGGGACAATTCCCCCCTTCAAGGGGTCCCAAAAATTCTCCCCCTTCTCGGACGTCTGGGGTGTCTGGGCCTCGTCCGTCATGCATTCCTCCCTGCGCCCGCGCGGTCTGCGGACTCGCGGTCGGCCGCCTCCGCGGCCGGCGCGGACCGGCCCCCTCCCGCCGCCCCGTGTCGGCGGCGTTTGATGGCCGCCCCAATAAACCCCGCGAACAGGGGATGCGCGCGGTCGGGCTTTGACTTGAACTCCGGGTGGAACTGGACCGCCACGAACCACGGATGACCGGAAAGCTCCACGATCTCGACCAGTTTCCCGTCGGGGGAGGCGCCGGCGATCACCCCCCCCTGCCTAACAAACGCCTCGCGGAATCGATTGTCGAATTCATAGCGGTGGCGATGGCGCTCGTAAACGAGATCCGCCTCATACGCCTTGTGGGAGAGCGTCCCCTCAGCCAGGGCACAAGGGTAGGACCCCAGGCGCATCGTCCCCCCTTTTTCAAAAATGCTTTCCTGCTGAGGCATGATCGAAATCACCGGATGCGGCGTGTCGGGATCGAATTCGGTGCTGTTCGCCCGTTCGAGGCCGCAAACGTCCCGCGCAAACTCGATCGCGAAACACTGCATGCCGACGCAAAGCCCCAGGAAGGGGATCCGCTGTTCGCGGGCGATCCGGATCGCCTGGATCTTCCCCTCCATGCCGCGCGCCCCAAACCCCCCCGGCACCAGAATGCCGTCCATCGACGCGATCCTCTTTTGGACCGCTTCGGACTCGACCTCCTGGGCCTCGATCCGGTGGACGCGCACGCGGGCGCGGTTGGCGATCCCGCCGTGGGCGATCGCCTCATAGACGGATTTATAAGCATCCTGGTGGTTGACATATTTCCCCACCACCGTCACATCGACCTGATCCGTGGGGTTGCGAATGGCTTCGATCATGATCTTCCAGGCCGAAAGATCGCTCGCACGGCAAGAGATCTTGAGAAGATCCACGATCGCCCCGTCCACTCCCTGTTCGGCCAGCATGAGCGGCACCTCGTAGATCGAGGTCTCGACATCGGGCTCCTGAAACACATATTCCCGCCGGACGTTCGAGAAGAGGGCCAGCTTCTCCATGGTGTCAGGCTCGATCGCCACTTCTGTGCGGCAGATCAGGATCTGCGGAATGATTCCAATCTCGCGGAGCCTCCCCACGCTGTGCTGGGTCGGTTTGGTTTTGATCTCCCCGGAGGCGCGCAGAAACGGCACCAGCGTCAGATGGATGAAGAGGGCGTTGGCGGACCCCAGCTCGAACCCCAGCTGGCGGATCGCTTCCAGGAACGGGAGCGATTCGATGTCCCCTACCGTGCCGCCGATCTCGGTGATCACCACGTCCACGAGGGGACTGTCGAGGCTCAGGATGGCGCGCTTGATCTCGTCGGTGATGTGGGGGATGACCTGGACGGTCTTCCCCAGATAGTCGCCCCGGCGTTCCTTCTTGATCACCGTGTCGTAGACGCGCCCCGTCGTGACGTTGCACTCCCGCGTGATCGCCGACGACGTGAACCGCTCGTAATGCCCCAGGTCGAGGTCGGTTTCAGCCCCGTCCTCGGTGACGTATACCTCGCCGTGCTGATAGGGGCTCATCGTCCCCGGATCCACGTTGATGTAGGGGTCCATTTTCTGAAGCCGGATCCGGAGCCCCCGCGACTCGAGAAGCCTGCCGATCGAAGCGCAGGTCAACCCCTTCCCCAAGGAGGAGACCACGCCGCCGGTCACGAAAATATGCTTGGTCACTTTCGCCTCTGGCGGGCCGCGAACCGCGCGTAATCCTCCGGGGTGTCGATGCTCACGCCATTATATGTTACCTCAACCGTCTGAATAGGGTAGCCCGCTTCCAAAGCGCGGAGCTGTTCGAGCCGCTCAAGTCTCTCGAGGCGCCCTTCCGGCAGACGCACGAACGATTCCAGGAATTCGCGCCGGTAGGCATAAATCCCAATGTGCCGCAGGCGGCGCGCGCCTGAAAGATCGGCGCTGTCCCGGATGTGCGGGATCAGGGCGCGCGAGAAATAGAGCGCCCGCCCCCGCGCATCGACG
Source organism: Planctomycetales bacterium (assembly GCA_005239795.1). GTDB lineage: Bacteria > Planctomycetota > SBBH01 > SBBH01 > SBBH01 > SBBH01. The sequence goes on along the minus strand of SBBH01000187.1, from coordinate 564 downwards.
ACGACCTTCACGACCTGGGGTCGCGCAAGGTCCTCGGAATCCGTCAAGGAGGTCACCGCTGTCGCCATCGGGACATCGGGGTCTTGGAGGAGCCGATCGGCCAGGGCCTCGACCGCGGCCGGGTCGATCTCGGGCTCGTCCCCCTGGATGTTGACGACGATCCCTTCGGAGCGCCCGCGCACGGCTTCGGCGACGCGGTCGGTCCCCGTGGCGCACGCCGCGGAGGTCATCACCGCCATCCCCCCGAAAGAGCGCACAGCCTGGGCGATCCTGTCGTCGTCGGTCGCCACGAGGACGGCGCTCGCGGACCGCACGGCCTGGGCCCGCTCGCATACGTGCTGGATCAAGAACTTTCCCGTTTCCTTGAGGAGAGGCTTGGCCGGAAGGCGCGTCGATCCGTAGCGAGCAGGAATGACGATCAGGCACCCGCCGGGATGGTTCACCCGGCCATTCTATCGCGTGAGGCGCCGTCGGCGCAACGCGCGCGCTTTGCGGCGAGCGGCGGCTCCGTTATTCTCCGGAAATGTCCGCCGGGCGATGGGCGATGACAGCCTTGGCCGCGGG
>SBBH01000013.1 GCA_005239795.1 Planctomycetales bacterium | reverse complement strand
TCTTCGTCTCGACCAGGAATGCGGTGACCCCCTTCTTGCCGGCGGCAGGGTCCACTGTCGCGAAAACGAGAGCCAAATCTGCCGTACTGCCGCAGGTGATCCAGGCCTTCGAGCCGTTCAAGACGTAGCCGCCCTCCTGGCGTGACGCCGCGGCTCGCAAGGCGCCGGCGTCCGAGCCCGAGTCGGGCTCCGAAAGCGCGAAGCATCCCAGCCACTCGCCGGAGGCGAGCCTCGGCAGGTATTTCTTCTTCTGATCGTCTGTCCCAAACGCAAGGAGGGCGCCGCAGACAAGCGAATTGTGCACCGACACCATGACCGACACGGCGGCATCGGCCGCCGCCAGCTCCTCAAGCGCCAGGCAGAAGGAGATCGGCCCCATCGCGGCGCCGCCGAATTCCTCCGGCACCATGACCCCCATGAGGCCGGCCTGACCGAGCTTGGCGACGACCTCCCGCGGAAACTCCCGGGCCGCCTCCCAGGCCGCGATGTTTGGAGCGATCTCGCGCGCGGCGAAATCGCGCGCCGTCTTCTGAAGGAACTTTTGGTCGTCTGTGAGCGTCAGGAAGGACACAGACCCGGACTATAACGCAAAGAGGATCGGAAATCAGGCAGCTTCCCCCCGTCTCCAAGTCCCCTGTTCGCAGGATCAGGACGGGATGCAGGCCACCGCCTCGATCTCGACACGCCAGTGGTTCTTAAGGCCGGAAAAATCGACGCCAACGGCGGCTCGGGCCGGCGGGTCCTTCTTGAAGTATTCCGCGTAGACGGCGTTCATCCGGGGCCACTCAGCCAGATCCTGGAGATAGACGGTGGTTTTAAGAACATGGTCGAGTCCCGAGCCGGCCGCCTCGAGGATCGCCTTCAGGTTCTCGAGCACCTGGCGGGTCTGGAGCTCGATAGTCCCGGCGCCGATGGGGTTCCCGGCCAGGTCCACCGGCACCTGTCCGGAGACAAAAAGCAGATTCCCGCACCGCACGGCCTGCGAGTACGGCCCTTTGGGGAGCGGCGACTTGTCGGTCCGAATGATCTCTTTTTTCATGGCCGAGGATCTTACCGTCTCGACCGGAAAAACCAACCCGAAACGGCAGGATCGATTTGAATCCCGGAAGCCGTTAGAATCCGCCCCCGCGCCGAGGTGGTGGAACTGGCATACACGTACGTTTGAGGTGCGTATGGCGAAAGCCTTGCGGGTTCGAATCCCGCCCTCGGCACATTACCGGACGACGACCGACACAGGATTTGACACGATGTCTTGGCGGCTTTCCGTAAGCGCCCCTTTCGCCAGGCGCGACAGCCCTACGAACAGGCGATAGGTTCCGGAAGCGGCAGGGGCTGAAAGAACCCCTCGGCCACTGATGGTGGTGGAAGTTGTGTCTGCTGCTCCCTGCGAAACCCCCTCAGGCTTGAGGAAAACCATCGCCGCCGTCTCTCCTTTCGCATCGACAAGAGCCGCCCAGTAACGCTCAGTCAGCTTCCCCTGACGCTCTTCAGACTCTGGGAGAAGGGGAAGCTCGCCCTTCAGACTCCAGACAAAGGAGACCAGCCCGCCGGGGGCGAACTCCCCAGCATCACAAACCACCTCACAAGCAGCGGGACCCGATGGAGCCACAGACAGATCGGGAAGAGCATAGAATCGGACGGCGTCGCCGCTGAGGGCAAGCGGCGATGCCTCTAGAGCCGGCAAGTCGCTCTGGATCGACGCAGGAAGATCGCCCGCTCCCCGCTGAGGCCGCGCGCTCTCCTGACACAAATAGCTGGGGACAGCACCGTACGGCCCTGCCACCGACAGACCCTCTGCCAGTGTAAACGTCCTCTGATAGGCTTGGCCTGGCGCCAGATAGAGAACGTCAGCCCTTTTCTTCGCATTGTCTCTCAACGCGAAAGGAGGCTTGCGACGCTCACGAAGGTTCACACCATCCTCTTCGAACAATTTCCATTGGCAACGGAGTCCGTCAGGATTGATCCAAACCCCCTCGGCCCCCTTGTTCCTGAGCGTCACGACACAAGAAGCCGCCCCAGTCAGCACTACGGTCCGACGCTCAAAAGCCGCGGTGATCTCGAAATCGGTTTCGCTGGGCGTCCCACGCGCAAAGAGGGCGCGCAAACCCTTGATCCCCGCCGACCCCATCCTCCCGACAATCTGATAAAGCCTTTTCGCTTCGTCGGGATCCCGCGTTTTCTTGAGCTCCTCGACCAAGCGGTTGATTTCAACCTGTGTCTCCGGAGGGACCCAAGCGATCTCTTGCAAGATCTCGGCGGACCGTAGCCGGACCTCAGGATCGGCGCCCTGGGCGCCCTGGACAAGCGCCCAGACGGCCCCCTCCCCGATCTCGACGAGCCGCCGCGCCGCCGACTCACGCTTCTTGTATTCCCTTGCTCCGAGATCCTTGACGAGGGATTCCACCTCGGACCGAAGCACCGCATCGGCCGGGGGGGCTGGCAGGACCGCCTCCGAGGAAAACGCTCCCGCCGCCAGGAGAGTGGTCAGCCCCAACTCAGCGCACTTTCCTATGGAGATGAACATCGGTTGAGTTCCGCACGGCCCCTTATTGGATGGAAACCGGCACCTCCGAGGAAACGGCGCTCTTCTGCGATTCCGGCTTAACCCCGAAGGCCGAAAGATCCTCGTCACCCCAGTCCTCGACATCTTTGAGGAATCCCGCCACGGCACGGCAGGTGCCCGGACGCTCCGGCGCGGTCATCGCGACGGTGAAACGGAGGGATTCCCCTTTCGGCAAGACTGTGCGGGCAGAGGAGCGGGTGGGAAACGCTTTTTCTGGCCAAACGACCATCTCGACCGATTCCCTTTTTTCATCGAGAAACGCCACCCACTTTTCAAAACGGGTCGACAGGGAAACCTGCCCCGGCGCGGGCGATTCGGGAAAGAGCGCCTTCAATGCCTTCACCCCCGGCTTGCCGCAACCGCGCAATTCCTCGAAGGCGCGGGCCCCCGCCAGCGCGTCCCGCGTCGTCTCAAGCGTTGCGGCGAGCCTGTCGACGCGCCGCCGGAGTTCAGGCGAAGCCCAACCGTTCCGCTCCTGGAGTTCGGCCGCGCGCCTCCGGACCTCGGGGTCGGCACTGCGCACAGCTTCGTCAAGGGCCGGGCCCGCCGCTTCGCCAATCCGGTCTAGTTCCCGCGTCGCGGCTTCACGCCGGCTGTAGTTTTCGGACCCAAGATCCTTGATCAGTACAGGAATCCCGATAGAAGTCTCCCCCAACCCCGGGCGGACAGGCGGCATCTCCTCCGAAACCGCGAGGGCAGCCATGAAAAGCGCTATGGCGCCCGAAAACCGTCCTGCGCCAACCATGTCCCTCCCCTTCTGACCGGGAACCCAGCCTTGTATATAACAAACGCAAGCCTTCCTGCGTTCACGGTTTTAAGAAATTATCCCAAAAGTGGTGAGGTGCGCTGATCCGATCTATCTGGTAGCCAGAAAGGAGGCTGCCGATGGGACGGAAAGCGAGGATGGGGACACT
>SBBH01000092.1 GCA_005239795.1 Planctomycetales bacterium | reverse complement strand
TGTCTGGCGCGCCGTCGGCGACGAGCGTGGCTGCGTCCGCTGCTCCAGCTTCGACGGAAAGACTTTCAGCACTGGATCCGCCATGTCGCTCGTGCGCCGCGCGCTCGTCAGCCCCCCGGAGGCGATCGAGGACCTCTCCCCCTGGCCGGCGGAGGACCTGGGCCGAGGCGAGCTCTACATCGAGACGTCCCGCGGGCGCGAATCGATCACCGGCCGCGACTCGTCCTGGCTCCAGGAGCGCGGGATGGGTGTGCCGCCGTTGCATCCGGCGTGTCGTTGCGTGCTGGTCATCGGGTGAATCCGCTTTGTCGCCTCAAATCACTTGCATGTCCCACGAGCGCGCAAGACCGCTAAACGAAATGCATGTTGCCCCACAACGCACGCGTGATGCGGGTCTCGACCTCGATCAGTGCGCGGACGGAATCAGGGGCTTCTGGATTATGGTCCTGGTAGCTCTGGATCGACGGGCGTCCGATCAATTTGTCGTCCTGCAACAAGCAGTGCATGCCCTCGGTCGTGTAATCAAAGGCGTCATCTGCTGGGATCTCTGAGATCACCAGCGGAACTCGTAGCGCATCGATGAGGGTCTTGATACGATTGTCGATATCACCTCCATTGTGGACGATTTGACCCACCGCATGAGGGACAAGGAGAGTGATGCTCAAATCAGCGACAGTCGCAAGATGCTCAGAAATGAGAAACCAGGAGCGCTTGGGGCCATGTGTCACGTAGAGGGGTTCTCCTTTTCCCTCCCGGATATCTCCCGTGTTGCTCTTGAACACGAGGTCAAACGGCGGAGCCTTGCAGAGCGATCTCACTTGGGCGTCGAGGGCGCATCGAATGGCGTGTTTTCCAGCGGCTGTATCCCGGCTCCGCAGCTTGCCGTTGTAATGAAGAGCGAACCGAAACGCCGAGATTGCCGTCGGGTCTCCGGGCGAGCGCGCTTCCAGGAGGGCCGCTTCCTCGATCCGGATGCGCCAGGCGCTGTTCGGATCCGACAGGGGCGTGTCCGGGGGAAGGGGGCGCCGGAAAGAGGAATCCTGCGCCGAGGAGAGCCCAGATTCTCTTGCCAGACGACATCTTGGCTCCAGTGTATGCGGGTCCGAGCCGATCTGGTAAGATCAAGCCCGCATACAATGGCCGGCCAAGCCAAAAGAGAAAAACAAGCCGTCTCCCACGCCGAGCACCGCAAGCGCCTGCGCGAGCGGTTCCTCAAGGTGGGCTTGTCCGGATTTTCCGATCACGAAGTCCTGGAGTTTTTCCTGACGCTGGCGATCCCCCGAAAAGACGTCAAGCCCCAGGCGAAGGCACTTCTCGTGAAGTTCAAGACCCTGCGCGGGGTCCTCGAGGCGCCGATCGCGAAACTCGTCGAGATACCCGGCGTCGGCGAGCAGGCGGCCGTCCAGATCCGGTTCTTGCACAGCTTTCTCGAACGGATCTTGAAGGACCGAATGCGCGAGGCGGAGCCGACCCTCGCCAGCCCCGCCGCGGTGCGCGACTACCTGCAGGTGGGGATGGAAGGCCTGCGCGAGGAGGTCATCCAGGTCCTGTACCTCGACGCCAAGAACGCCATCATCGAATCAGAAAACCTCGAGCGGGGGACCGTGGACCAAGCGTCCGTCTACCCGCGCAAGATCATCGAGCGGGCGATCCACCACAACGCCGTCTCCTTCATCCTGGTGCACAACCACCCGAGCGGCGACCCGACTCCCTCCGAGGACGACAAGGCGCTGACCAAGGCTCTCGCCGCGGCCGCCCGTACGATGGGAATGTCCCTGCACGACCACATCGTGATCGGCAAGGACAAGGATTTCAGCTTCCGCGAAAACGGCCTGATGACCTAAGAGCTACTTTTTGCCGCTCTTCTGGGATTCCGCCTCGGCGACGTCCTTGCTGTTGACGGCCCGGACCCGGTCGGAGACAACCGCGTACTGATCGCTCCCCTTCTTGCGGGTGACGAAGAAATCCAGTGTATAGAGGTCGCCCGAAGGGCTCAGGAAATCGACACGCATGCTCCAGACGTCCCCCTTCTTTCCGGTCTCGACACCCGGGAGAAACTTGTCGAAACCCAGGCGCACGTTCTCCGTCGTGCGCGGGTCGACCACCTCGTAGAAGCCGTCGGCCTTCTTCATCCGGTCGGCCACGTGGATCAAGATCGCCGAGCGGATGGACCATTCTTCGGCGGAGGGCGAAGCGGCCTCCTGTTTTTTGTCATCCTTCGAAGGTTTCGACGAGCCGAGCGAGGCGCCGGCCGCGAAAGCCGTTTCAAAACCGAGGAGGGACGCCGCCAACAGGAAGCAGGTGGTTTTCATATGCCGGCCGATTGTAGCGCTCGCTGGGCGGTTTGGCACATAGGCTTTGCGCTGATGAAATAATCTGGCCAGGCCTCTTGCGCGTCATTTGATCGATCCTTCAAAATCCACCCTTACGACCTTCCCGTCCTCGACCGCGGTTTCCACCGGCCCGGTCCAGCATTTCCTGTCAGAAAGACGCTCATGCCAGACCTTGCTCTTGTAGGCGCCAGGAGGCACCCCATCGATTGTGAAGCGTCCTTGATCATCCGTTTTTGCGAAGAAAGGGGCGTCCGTAACGACCAAATAGGCGTCCATCCACGAATGGAGATTGCACTCGACGCGAATTCTCTCCGGCAAGGGAAACTTCAGCTTGATGCTCCCACCGACTGGAACGACGGGGTTGCCGAGTCCGCTGTTTCGAATGAGCGTCTGATCTACAAAAGGTCTCGAGTATCCCCAGTTCAGTGGTGACTTTTCCAACATTTCACAGGGGAAATGCCTCCAAAAATAGTTCGTACGTAAAAGCGGCTCAGCGATAACAGGC
>SBBH01000117.1 GCA_005239795.1 Planctomycetales bacterium | reverse complement strand
CCGAAAATGTTGCGGTACGGCCTCGGAAGAAGAAGGGCTGAACCGCCTGTCAAATTCAGGGCTCATCAGGAACGCGCATTGCTCCGAATCCAACCCTTCGAGACCGCGTTCGAGCGATCGGATGACATCGGGAATCACGGTCGGGGAGTCGAGCCATAAAAGCGCCCTCAGCGCGGCGCACTGGACGCCCACGTCCGGATCGCCCAAGAGCGTGATGAGTCGAGGCGCCCATGCGGGGTCGCCTGAACGGCCCAGGAGATCCGCCGCGGCCGAACGGACCTCGGGCTCGGGATTCGCCAAAAGGGAGAGCGCGCGGGGAAAGTGGCGCGGGCCGTCGATCTGGCAAAGGGCCTGAAGGACCCTTGACACAAGCGCCTTGTTCCCCAGAAGAGGCTCCAGGGCGCTCGAGATGTCGTCGGCCCAGCGCCGCCGGTCGGCTTCCTCGGCGCCGGGTGCGGCGGCCTTAAAACTTCTCTCGAGCGCGCTCACGGCGGCGATGCGGACAAGCGGGTGCGGATCTGCGAGCAAAGGGTTTCCAAGCGCCAGAACAGCCGCCGGATCGCGCGCGCTCCCTAGAGCGGCGGCGGCGCTCCTTCGCACCTGGTAATCGGCGGATTTCAGAAAAGGAATCAGAAGCGGCAGGATGCCCGCATCTCTCGCGGCCCATTCCCCCAGGACCTGAGGGATCTTTTCCTGGGCGCGCTCGTGGCGCGCGAAGCCTTGCACCAGGGCGCGCCCCATTGGGCCGTCCCCCTCAATCTTTTCCAAGAATGAGAAAACGCCATCCCAACCGCGCGCATACTCGGCTTCCAAGAACCTAAACACCCCTTCCCATCCCGGCGCCGCTTCTGCCGACGGCACAAGCTCCCGCAGAAGAGCGGTTAGGGCCTTGGCCCTTCCAGGGCGCGCGGCAGATGCTTCAGCAAAAGCTGAAAGCGCCTTTCCCTTACCATCGGTCTCCTGGAAAACCGCCTGGAAAGGGACGGCCAGGGCCGGGTCGTTCTCCAAGAGCCCCAGGACCCGGCGGTACTTTCCTTCCCAAGGGATCCGCGCCCGGAGCGCGTCACAGGAAGCCATGACCTCCGGGTCCGGATGGCTTGCCGGGAGGAGTTTCAGGGCGCCGTCCGGATCTTTCGCGCCTAGGTCTAGCCACGCGTTGAAAGCGGCCTGCCGGACCTCGAGGTTTTCATCCCCCAGCTTTTCGACAAGATCCTGTGGAGTTCCGCTCGGCAGCACGCTGCCTTGTGCCGCTTCCAGACGGGACGCGGCGACCAGAAAGGCCGCGGAAAGAGCTACCGTGACGGCAACGCCTCGCCTCATCACTCAAAAAAGCATACCGCTCGCCGCTTCGCACCAGAAGTCAAGAAGATGTAAAATATCCGTTTCCCTATCTCTGAAAAGGTTCATGCGGTGCAGTGAAATCCCAAAACCCAATCCCCAAAACACTGGGGGAAAACAATTTCGCGGAGAGTGGCCCGGATCCTCCGCCTTCGCGGCTTTGCCGCTCCGGCGGATCCACCGTAACACCGAAAGTGTGTAGGTGGACGATACGCGAAACTTGGCTCTTGGGAGAGGAGGAGAAAGGAGAACAGTAGACCGCAGGAGAGAGTGTTCTTGTCAGATCTCTACTTTCTCCTTTCTACTCTCTCCTGCTCTATTTTTCGCGCTCGCGCTGGAAGCGCGATGCGCGAAAAATGGGCGGGGTGGGAATCGAACCCACATGAGGTTACCCCCAGGGGATTTTAAGTCCCCAGCGTCTGCCTGTTCCGCCACCCGCCCGGGGGGGCATGCCTTTTATGCGTGAAGAAGTTCGTCGATGGGAGCGCGTAACGCTTTCGATGTCAATTCCGGGTGGTGGTACTTTTGGGCGATTTTCGTAAAGACCCGCAAGTTCCCGGGATTGAGAATTTCGATCCCGACAAGCTCTCCGTTCTTGTCGATATCCACGATGGCGTCTTCACTCATCTCTACCGTTTCGAAGACGGGCTTGGAGGCAACGCGGACATAAACCGCCTCAACCCCGCCCTCTCCCGCGGGTTGAACTGGAAGGAGACGTTTATCGGAGTCTGGTCGGCCATAGCGATATCACCAAAACTTCGTCCGGATAATCTCTGCAAATCACCATCAACTTCCTAAACGTAAAGTTCTTCTCGACTCGAATCCTATTGTACTTGATTGCCCTTTTCTCATCCGGCGCCACAAGGGCGCGTTCAACCTGACTCTAGCTGACTTTTCAATCATGCGCCGTAGCGCATGCGGCACAATCGTGATCGGTTTCCCCAGAGCGCGGGTAGTCTATCACCCTCGTTGTGCCATATCCAGATTGGTGCCCATCTGGTGCCCAAACACCCAGAAAAGCCACCTTCAAGACAAGCGCCTTATCTCAAGTGGTCAGATCCGGATGCGAGGTTATCTTTGCCAGCGGCGGCCCTAAAGGGCGCGTCTCGACGTCCAGGACCGGCAGGATGTGATCAACGAACGTCTGCACAAGGTCCTTGTCGAGCTGTCCCGCCTTCACTTCCTGCTGTATGAGGTCGAGCGCCTGATCCTGGGGAAAAGCGATCTTATAGGGACGGCGGGTCCGGAGCGCATCATAGATGTCGGCGATCGTGACGATCCGCACCGCGATCGGGATCTGTTCCCCTTTGAGGCCGTCCGGGTAGCCGGAGCCGTCCAGTTTCTCGTGATGCCACCGGATCATGGGAAGCACAGGCGCAAGCGACCGGAGCGGCTTGCAGATCCCGTGGCCGATCGCCGCATGCCCCTTGATCACCTCGAACTCCTCCCGGGTCAGCGCCCCCGGCTTGTTCAGGATCGACTCGGGGGTCCCGATCTTGCCGATGTCGTGGAGCATGCCGCCCCGGCGCAGGGCCGCCACCTCCTCCGCTTCAAGGCCGATCGTTTTGCCCAGCGCCATGGCGTAGGCCGAGACTCGCTCGGTGTGCCCCTCCGTGTAGTTGTCCTTCGCCTCGACCGTGAGTGCCAGGGTCGTGATGACGTTCTCCGCCTCCTCGAGGGAATCATGGAGCGTCTTGATCCGCAGGAGAGACCGGACGCGCGCTAAGAGCTCCACCCTGGAAGGGGGCTTGTGCAGGAAGTCATCGGCCCCCGCCTCGATCCCCGCCACCTTGTCCTCGGTGGACGACAGCGACGTCACAAAAATCACAGGAATACGCCAGGTCTCACGATCGGCGCGCAAGCGCTTGCAAAAGTCATAGCCGTTGAGTTTTGGCATCATGACGTCTGTCAGCACGAGATCCGGCGCAAACTCGCGCACCTGGCTCCAGGCTTCTTCGCCGTCGGAGGCTGTCTCGACCCGATATCCCGCGGCCTCCAGAATCACCTTCAGCATCTCCCGGAAAGGGGATTCATCATCGACCACGAGGATCTTGCTGGCGGCGGGAGCGTCCATGCGCTCCACCTTACCCCGCCGGGATCAAAAGGCAAACGCGGCTGGAGAGCTCAACGCCCCATCTGGATGACCAAGAGCTTGGGTTCCGTCATCTCCTCGGGCGTACCGAACCCCCTCGCGCCCCGCGCCCGATTCCTTCGTCCCCTCTCAAAAGATCACTCACCTCCGGTGAGGAGTTCATCTACGGAGATTTTCCCGGGGCCGGCGAAGAAAAGACACAGGCTCATCCCCAGGAGAGCCGCGCAGTATTCGAACCCGGTCGGGAGGAAAAATCCCCCGCTCCAATGGACTTTGACGATGGCGACGCTCATCACGACCGCCAGGGAGAGCGCCGACCAACGGGTAAGAAACCCCAGGAGCACACCCAGTCCGCCGAAGAACTCCCCGCACGCCGCCAGCGTCCCCCAGAGCCAGCCGGGGGTGAACCCTGTTCCCCCGAACATTTCGATGGTCTTCGCCAGACCCGGCCCGTCAAAAAGGCCAAAGAGCTTCTGCCCCCCATGCCCGAGGAAGACCGCCCCCAGCGCCAGGCGAAGCGCTAAAAACCCCGCCGAAGAAAGCGACCTGGGAAACGACAGCGTCAGGAATCCGATCACGGGTCCCTCCTTTCCGTTGACCCCATCGTACTGGGAGGCCACCGTGGGGCCAATCCTCTGCAATCCAAGCTTGCCAACGGACAGCTTTAATGAGAAATTAAGCGGCATGTCGTGGCTGATGCTGTGCCTTTCTCTAAACGCTTTCATCGGGACGCGGCCTGAGCCCGCCGCCGAGGCGAGCGTCGTCACCGCCGTCACACGGAAGAGCGTGAGCGCCCAGACGGTGTACAACCTCAAGGTGGCGCGGACGCGGACCTATGCCCTGGCCGGCGTCGGCGTTGTCGTCCACAACAATGGCTCCAGCAAAAAATTTTTTCGGGAGAATCTGACCAAATTCACTGAGGCATGGGAAGCGTTCGACGCTGCTATCAAAGCCCGTAATATGGCAGGTATAAGCGACACGTACGACCGCATTATTAGGATCCGAAAAGAAATTGTCTCGCACGTGACCGCCAATGGGGTTATTCACGCAGACCGTTTAAGACAGCTCGAAGAGGCAATCAGAAAATTCCCAGGGCTATCTCCTGCTGAACGCTTTAGGTTTAGGGTAATATTCGATGCGCTCGATAAGGCACGAGAGGACCTTTTCCCACTGCAGTAGCAGTCTCATCCTGGAAGCGAAGGTCCAATCACGATCACCTCAAGAGATCCGGTTTGGGGATCCTTGAGGAGGCGTGTCTCCACGCCGAAGATCTCGCAGATGAGATCAGAGGTCAGGCTCTCCGACGGCGGGCCATCGGCGCGGACCCTCCCCCGGTCCAGGAGGACAATCCGCGTGCAGTGTCGGGCCGCCAGCGCCAGGTCATGAAGCACCGCGACGGCGGCACGCACCCCGCTTGAAAGGCGCCGGCGGATCGCTTCTAAAAAGTCAATCTGGTGCCGGAGGTCCAGGTGCGAGGTCGGCTCGTCCAGGGCCAGGACCGGCGCTCCTTGAGCCAGGGCCCGTGCCAGGAGCACCCTCTGCCATTCCCCGCCGGAAAGCTCCGTCACGGGGCGCTCGGCGATCGCTGACGTCTGTGTCTCTTCCATCGCCTGAGCGACCGCCTCACGGTCGCGGGGACCTTCCGGCTGGAAACGGGCCAAGTGGGGCGTGCGCCCCATCGCGACAAAGTCGCGCACGGGATAGGCGAATCCCGCCTGCAGGACCTGCGGCACGAGCGCCACGCGCTGGGCGATCTGGCGCCGGGAGAGCGCCGACAAGGGCTCTCCTCCGATCCGCACAATCTCCGCCGACGGCGTCAAGAGCCCCGTCAAAAGCCCTAAAAGCGTGCTCTTTCCCGCGCCGTTCGGGCCGACGATCCCCAGCAGCTCGCCGGGCCGAAGTGCCACCGAGACGTCCGCGAGGGCCAGCCTCCCCTCCCATCGGAACGACACCCCCTCGGCCGACAGCAGGCTCACAGGACACCTGCCTTGCGCCGGTTGGCGACAAGCAGATAGATGAAAAAGGGCCCCCCGACGAGCGTCGTGATGACGCCGAGCTGGATTTCTTCAGGAGCTAGGATCCTCCGGGCCGCCAGGTCCATGACCACCAAAAACAGGGCGCCGAACAGGAAGCTCGCGGGGAGGAGGATCCGGTGGTCGGGCCCGACCAGAAGCCTCAGGATATGCGGCACCACGAGCCCCACGAACAGGATCGAGCCGCTCACCGCGACCGCCGTGGCCGCCACCACGGACGTGAGGACCAGAAGCGCCAGGCGCATTGACGGGACGTCGATCCCCAGCGAGAGCGCGCTTTCCTCGCCTGTCGCCAGGACGTTCAGGTCCCGCGCGTAGGCGAACATGAGAAGCGCCCCCCCAGGACAAGCGGAGCGGCGATCCCCACATGGAGCCACGCACGGGCGTCCACCCCCCCATCAGCCAGAAAAGCATCTGACTCCCCACCTCATAGTTGGCCAAAGCCAGGGACAGGATGAAGGAAGTGAGGGAGCTGGCGAACCCCCCCCGACGGCGATCCCCGCCAAAAGGAGCGTCGGGACGGACGTGCGGCCTCGCGCCGTGGCGATCGCGTAGACGAGGAAGGCTCAGGCCAAAGCCCCCGCGAAGGAAGCAAGCGGAAGCGCTCAAACACCGCTGGCGGTCCACCCGAGATAAATCGCCGACACAGCCCCGAGGGCCGCGCCGCTGGTGACCCCCAGCACGCCGGGATCGGCCATCGGGTTTCTAAAGATCGCCTGCATCACCGCCCCGCAGAGCGCCAGCGCTCCTCCCACGAGCGCCCCGACGAGAACCCGCGGCAGGCGTATCGACAGGATCACTGTCTCCTCCCACGGCTGCCAGGAGCGCTCAAAAAATCCCGTGGCGGCATGTGCCAGGATCTTGGCGACCCTTGTGAAGGGAACATCCACGGCTCCCATCGCCGCCCCCCCCCAGGATGGCCACGCCGAGGAGGCCGGCCAAGCACGCGATGATGACGAGATTCGAAAGGCGCCGCCGGCTCACTCTCTTTTTCCCTGGGCTCCCTGGGCTCCCGGGGCCTCGGCCGCGCGCGAGGCGGGAGGCAAGATCCGCGCCAGATCGTCGGCGGTCTTGACGACGTGATGCGAAATAGACGTTGCATGGCGGCCTGGGAGGAGATGGATACGCCGTTCCCGGACCCCCCTGACCGATTGCCAGACGGGATCCTCATAGAAACCCTTCTCGACTTCCGCCAGGCTCGTGTAGCCATCCGTGCGGTCGCCGGGTATGACGAGAATCTCTGGGTCGAGGGTCACCGCGGTCTCCAGGGCGATCTTCCGGTATCCCGACACGCCCGCCTGGGCGGCGGCGTTGGCCCCCCCGCCAGCGCGAGGATCTCGTCAAAAACCGTCCCCGCGCCCAGGGTGTAGCCGCTCAGTGTGTAATACAGCACACGAGGGGGCGCCTGGGCGCCGTCGGCCGCGTGCCGTGCGCGCTCCAGGGTTTCGTCCATGGCGCGCGCGCGTGTCCGGGCCCGCTCCTCTTCTCCCAGGAGCGACCCCAGGATCAGAAGGTTCTCCCGGATCTCGGCGAGGGTCTCGTATCGGTCGAAGTTCAAGACCGGGACGCCGGAGCGCTGCAGGAGATCGGCGAACTCCGGTTTTAAAAAGCGCGCTGCCAGGACGAGATCTGGCTCGAGCGCGATGACCCTCTCGACCGAGCCGGTCCCCGCGACCGGCAGACCCCGCGCCGCCTCCGGCGCGTTCGAGAGGGTCGGATCGTCCGCGAAATGCGTGACGGCCGCGATCCGCTCTGGACCGACGAGGTCCAAAAGCAGTTCGTCGGTCATCAATGTCGTCGAGACGATCCGCCGCGGGGGACGAGGGATGGTCATGCAAAACCCTGCGCCGTCGACGATCCGCTTGGGGAACCCCGCGTCCAGGATCCGGATACGGCCGGGGGACGCTTCGTGAAGACCGGGCTTGACGAGGCGCTCCTGACGGCCCGCCCAGGCCGACAGCCCCACCAGAACCGCCAAGACGCTTCCGATGAGGGCCCCCTGGCGCATTAGGGGCCCCGCGCACACTAAGGGGCCGTGCAGAAATACCTGCTGCGTTTGATAGAAGCGCTTACGAAACATGAACAAGTATCTCGGAGATTTTTCACGAGAAACGATCAGTTATTTTTGCGCAAATCCTATGTGCCTCGCCATGAATCAACAGGTCATTCCTCGGGGACCGCTTCCTCGACGATGATCTGGAATTGGCCGTCCTTTTCGACCACCCGGTAGGTCTTGCGTATTCCTGCTTCGACTTTCACCACCCTGGAAATCTCGTTCGAATCATCAGAGGGGGCCGCCTGTTGCGATCTTCCTCCTCCCGGCTGGGAGCCTCCTAACTGGGAGCGGGGTTTCTTGGGGCCGAAGGTGGAACGCAATATCTCCGGCAAAAACATAGCGGCCAGGGCGGCGACAACGAGGATCCCTCCCCACCTCACGATGAAGGCCCGCCGCCGCTTGCGCCGCGCATAGACATCCACGTCCAGGAAGTCCTCGATCATTGATGCCAGCATACACTGGCGGCGGACTCGCGCAACGCGCGCTTAGGGCTTGAGGAAAAAACGGCGGCAACGCCGCCGGGTGCCGACGGGCGCCAGTCCCCTCCGGGGACTTTTTTCCTCAAGCCCTTAGCCTGTACAATCCAGGGATGTTGCCTGAGCAGGAGAGGCGGTTCCGGCGGATGCTCCTAGGCCTGGGGTTTGATAAGCCGGACGACGAGTTCCTCCGGATCACGCGCGGAGAGAATTTCCACCTGATCGGCGGCTCGAAGCCTACCCACGAGAACATGCAGGAGATCTGCCTGCGGTTTAACGAGGAGGCCAAGCGCCGCTTCAAGACCCTCGACGATCTCTCCGCCGAGGAATTCGCGGACATCGCCCTCAAACTCGGCCTTCGCCTGCCGCCGCGCAAACGCTTTTAATCACCGGTGGAACGGGAAGAAGACCGGGATCAACAAAGACGCCGCGATCCACAGCAGGAGATTGAGCGGCCCTCCCACCTTCATGAAATCCGAGAAACGATACCCCCCCGCACTGTAGATGATCATGTTCGTCTGGTAGCCAATCGGCGTCGAGAAATCGAGCGAGGCGGCCATGATCGCGGCCACCAGGAAGGGACGGACGTCCACGCCCAGGGCCTGGGCCGCCTGGATCGCCACCGGCGTCATCAAGATCCCGACGGCGTTGTTCGAAAGCAGAGCCGTCAGGACGTTGGTCACCAGATAGAAAGCCGCCAGGGCCACCGCCGGCGAAAGCCCTTCGGTCGACGAGAGCGTCGACCCCACAAGCCAGCGGGCGGCGCCGGTCTTTTCGAACGCCTCGCCGAGCGCCAGCATCCCGAAAATCAGGAGAATCGTGTCCCACTGCACAGAGCGGTACGCCTCGCGGGGCTGGAGGCATCCGGTGAGAAGCATCGACAGGCACGCCAGGAACGCCAGCGCCACGATCGGGAAGACTCCCAGGGTCGACAGAAGCACCATGCCCGCGACGATCCCCATCGCCATCGGCGCCTTGTCAAGCCGCCGGCGATGCCCGGAGACGTCCGTCAGCATCAGGAAATCCGGGTCCTGCGTGATCCGCGCCACCGCTTCCTGGGTTCCCTCCATCAGAAGGACGTCGCCGAAGCGGAGCTTCACGTCCTCGAACGCGTCGCGGATGTTCTCCCCTTGGCGGTGGACCGCAAGGATCAGGACGTTGTAGCGCTGGCGGAAATTGACCAGGCGCACCGTCTGCCCAATAAGCCCCGAGCGCGGGGCCACCACCCCCTCCACCAGCACCGCGGGAGCTGTCCGGATCGTCTGGAGGCGAAGGTCGACGTTCGGGGTGATCTCGATCCCCGAAAGCGCCTGGATCTTGGTGACGCTGGCGACGACGGTCTTGATCAAGAGACGGTCCCCCTGGGCGAAAAGGATGGAATCGATCGGCTCGAGCAGGGGCTCGCCACCCCGCGCGATCTCGATGATCCGGACGTCGGCGAGCTTGGCCAAGGGCGTCTCGCGCAGGCGTTTCCCCACGAGGGGCGAACCCGCGACGATCACCGCCTCAGTGAGGTACTCCCGCACCTTGATCTGGTCGGCGACCGCCAGGAAACTCTCGCGGTCCGGGATCCAGAATCGGGCCGCGACCAGGAGGTAACAAAGCCCGGCGAGGGCCAGGAAAACGCCCACGGGGGCCACCTCGAACATCCCGAAAGGGGCTTGCCCCTGTTTGACCGCCACGCCGTTCACGAGAAGGGTCGTGGAGGTCCCGATCAGGGTGCAGCACCCCCCCAGCATCGCCGCATACGAAAGCGGCATCAGGAACCGCGAGGGGGGCAGGCTCTCTCCCCGGCAGAATCCCAGGACGACCGGCAGGAAGATGAGGACGACCGCCGTATTGGGAAGAAAGGCCGAAATGGCTGTCGCTGAGATGAGAAGGCCTGAAAGAAAGCGGGCGCTCGCGCCCCCGGCCCAGCGCGACAGGAGCCGGGCCGCCTGGTCGATCGCCCCGGTCTTTTCCAAGCCCACCGCCAGGATGAACATGCAGATGACGGTGATCGCCCCCTCGTTAGAAAAGACCGACAGGATCTGAGGCGTGTCCAGGATCCCCGCCGCCAGGAGGATCCCGGCCGCCGCGAACACCACCAGCTCCGCCTGGAGCCATTCCCGCCCTAGGCACACCAGGGTTCCCGCGAGGACCGCGAGCACGACGGCGATCTGCCACGTCATGCCCGAATTATGCCCGGGGCGGCCGGGGCGGCCAGGAGTTTCCGTCCTGCCAAAAAAAGGTGGACTCTCCTGTGGCTGATCCAGTATTATTAGCCCTTGTCGCAGGGACCCTTTAACACACTTTGAGGAGGAAGAAACAAATGGCGAGAAAAGCGAACGCGGCGTTCATGAAGGCGTTGACCC
Organism: Planctomycetales bacterium; assembly: GCA_005239795.1. Classification (GTDB taxonomy): domain Bacteria; phylum Planctomycetota; class SBBH01; order SBBH01; family SBBH01; genus SBBH01. The sequence goes on along the minus strand of SBBH01000117.1, from coordinate 1,583 downwards.
CCTCCAAGGAGCTCGCGGCCGTCGTCGGCTCGAAGCCCATCCCCCGGACGGAGGTCACCAAGAAGCTGTGGGCCTACATCAAGAAGAAGAAGCTTCAGGACAGCACCAACCGGCGCGTCATCAACGCCGACGCGACCCTGAAGCCGGTTTTCGGCGCCCCGAAGCTCGACATGTTCAAAATGACGGCCGCTGTCGCCAAGCATCTGAAGTAAGCGGAAACCGCTTCCGGAAACCGCCGCTCCCACAAGGGGCGGCGGTTTTTTTACACCCTGCCACAAGCGAAAGGGTGTCGCCCGAAACGCTGATCAAAGCTGAGGAAGGGATTTCGTTGACGCTCCAGGTCGTGGTCGAAAGGTCATTGGTTTCCCTTCCCGGCGGCCAGAATATTTAGAAGGGCTTCCCCGGCGATTTCGGCGAGCGCTTGTGAACCCGCGTCCGTCAGATGGACGTGATCTTTGAACAGAGCCGCCTGCCCGTTTAGTGGTGAAGCGTCAATCAATACAACTTGTTTCCAGGCGGCGACTTCCCGCACGATTTCGTCTGCCTTCTCGAAAGCCTGGCAGAGCGCCGCATGAGTAAAGGGTTGGAAACCATAGACGATCCGTCCACGCGCGCTTTCCGGGGCGTGCGACGTCACGAGGCGCGCCTCGGTCATCAAGACAGGCGTTGCCCCTGCGTTTCGCGCAATGTCCACGAAGGCCGCCAGGCTCGCGCGGTACTGAACCAACGCGGCGGGATGAAGCGTTTCCGTTAGGGGCGCCGTGCGGAGCCTTCCCTCGAGGCCCGTACCGAGCCGCGCATTGTAGTAGCGATGTCGGAGCCGCACGTAGAGTTGAGAAATTTCACAGAGGCTTCGGTCGAAGGATCCCTGATAGTACAATCGGGGATCCATGTCGGCGTAGGGGCGGAGTTCCCGTAGCAACGATTCTCCCGAATCGAACCGCTTGAGGTCGTTCCACGCCCCATAGAAGAGCGCCACATCCGGTTCGAAATAGTGCCCTTCCGCGAACAGCCTTCCAACCGCGTCATAAGCGGCATGCCCTGGAACTCCGGCGTTGATCACCTCCGCTGCCGGGTGGCGATGCTCCTGTAGAAAGCGCTCGATTCGCCTAGGCCAGTCCTTTCCCTCAGGTTGTCCCATGTCAAAAGTGGAGGAACCGCCATAGCACAGGATCCGAAATGCTCCGGGGGGCTTGGGTATGGAGAAATCAGGACCGCGATATCCCCTGGCGTTGATCCGCCATTTCACGTTTCCCCAATCGGGCCCAGCGTTGATTTCCTTGGGTCCTCGTTCGAACTCGTAGCTTGAGAAAACAGAAGGGACATAAGCGAGGTTGATCTGGCGAAGAATCTCTGGGGTAACAACGCCATATTTCGAGAACAGGCGGACGCCGAATTCTCCCAGTAGGAGCGGAGCAAGCGCAGCACCGAAAACCAACAACCACTGACGTCGGAGCCCATTCATGTTCGCACGACTCCCATTGGCTTTAGAAACTATCCCAAAACTCCTGATCTGCAGGCGCGCCGATACCACAGCAGGGCGCAAGCCAGCTGGATGAGGCCGCGGTAGTTCTCCGGGTACT